>NZ_NFIL01000021.1:0-57169 GCF_002161755.1 Flavonifractor sp. An4
ATTGGCCGGGAGAGCGTGCCTCAGCCGGTGGTGCTGGTCTCCCGCAGCGAGCTGGAGAAGCCCATTGAATCCGGGCAGGAGGTCAAGCTGAAGGTCACCTTCCAAAACCTGAGCAACACTAAGCTGAAATCCCCTGTAGTCACCTTTACCCCCTCCGATGGTCTTCTGCTGGAGAGCGGCACTTCTTCTTTCCCCCTGGCGGACATTGCCGGAAAAAAGAGTGTCAGCCTGGAGATCACGATCAAGGGCGCCAGCGCTATCCCCTCCCCCGCCCAATCTTTAGGCGTGGATCTGAAGTTCAACTACTACAACAACGTCTCCACCGTTCAGGGTAATGTTACCGACAAGATTTCCATTCCCGCCATTGGCCGGGAGAGCGTGCCTCAGCCGGTGGTGCTGGTCACCCGTTCCACCCTGCCCCATCCTCTGGCCGTGGATGAGACCGCAACCATCACCCTCCGTTTCCAGAACACCAGCTCCACCCCGCTGGTCAAGCCGGTGGTAGCTGTCACTCCCTCCGAGTCCCTGATGATCCTCAACGACGCCGCTACCTTCCTGCTGCCTGACATCCAGCCCGGTAAAACCGCTACCCTGGACGTACAGATCCAGGTGGCCCGGGGCAACAGCAGTACCAGCCAGACTCTGAGCACCGAGCTGAAATACGGCTATGACAACGGCGGTATGATGACCCAGGCCTCGGTGTCCGACAAAGTGGTGGTACCCACCCAAGCCAAAGAGACTGTGCCCCAGCCGGTGGTGCTGGTCACCCGCTCGGCCACAGGCAAGCCTATCTCCGCCGGTGAGACTCTGCCGGTCACCCTCACCTTCCAGAACGCCGGCACCACGTCCCTGGTCAAACCGGTGGTGTCTGTCACCACCTCCGAGTCCCTGATTCTGATGGACCCCACCTCCACCTTCCTGCTGCCTGATCTGGCCCCGGGAAAAAGCACCTCCATCTCCGTCAAGGTACAGGCTACCAAGGAGCTCTCCTCCACCAACCAGTCCCTGAACACCGAACTGAAGTACCTCTATGACAACGGCGAAACCATGACCCAGGCCACTTCCTCCGACAAAGTGAACATCGCTGCCAACGCCTCCTCCAAGTCGGATACCTCCGTGCCCAATGTGGTGGTACGCAGCTATTCCTACGGCGAGAGTTCCGTACCCTCCGGCAGTTCCTTCCCTCTGAACTTTACCTTTGAGAACACCGGCGCCGTGCCCATCTCCAACGTGGTAGTCACCGTGGACGGCGGAGAGACCTTCACCATGGACGCCAGCACCAACACCTATTTCTACAAGGCTCTTGCCGCCGGGGCCAGCCAGAGTCAGGAGATCCCCATGCGGGCCGTACCCACCGGCAAAAGCGGTGCGCAAGGCCTGACCCTCTCCTTCAAATATGAATATGTGGACGGTGAGAAGCGCACCCAGGCCAGCTCCGACGTAAAGCTGTCCATCCCCGTCTACCAGCTCGACCGCTTCCAGATCAACGCCCCCTCCGTGCCGGAAACGGTATCCATGGGGGAGGAGACCGAGCTGCTGCTGACTTATGTCAACAAAGGCAAGGATGATCTGGCCAATCTGGAGGCCACGGTGGAGGGTGAAGGGGTGGATACCCCCGCCCGCACCCAGTACCTGGGCAACGTCACCGCAGGCGCTAACGGCAACATTGGCTTTGCTCTTACCCCTAACACCGAGGGAGACGTGAAGGTGGTGCTGAAGATCACCTACGAAAACGCCGACCAGCAGGTCCAGACCCGGGAATTCCCTGTCACCCTCCATGTGACCGCTCCCCCGCCGCCGGAGGATTTCCCCGACGACTTTGATCCCGACATGGACGAAGGCGGGTTCCCCTGGATGACTGTGGGACTGGCCGCCGGAGCGGTGGTGCTGGCCGGCGGCGGAGGACTGCTGATCTGGAAAAAGAAAAAGGGCGGTAAAACCGAAGAAAACAGCTGGGACGACTGGGATGATACCCCGCCTTCCAACGAGGGGGAATAAGCCATGAAGCAAAAAGATATGCTGCGCATCTGCCTGCAAAACCTGATGCGCCGCAAATCCCGTACCTTCCTCACCGTGCTGGGCGTCCTCATCGGCTGCTGTTCCATCGTCATCATGGTCTCTCTGGGCATCGGCATGAAGGAGGCCCAGGACAGGACACTGGCGGAGATGGGTGATCTGACCATCATCACGGTCAACGCCCCCCAGGGCGGCCGGGGCAAGGTCAAGCTGGACGACCCGCTGCTGCGGCGGCTGAAGGCCCTGCCCGGCGTGGAGGCCCTCACCCCCAAGCTGTCCCTGGAGGCGGACTCCATCCGTCTCATCACCGGAACAGGAAAACGCTATATCGCCGATTGGACCACGGTAGTGGGCGTGGATACCGCCGCAATGGAGCAGATGGGTTATCATCTCACTGCCGGCGTCCTGCCTAAGCGGGAGGGCGAGATCCTGACCGGCCAATACCTGGCCTACAGCTTCAAGGACACCCTGCGCCCGGAGGGCCGCAACATGATCGACCGCTGGACCGGCGAATTTGACGACACCGGCAAGCCCGTGGACCCTCCGCCCCCCTATCTGGACCCGCTGAAGCAGCCCATAACCATGGAAATCCAAACTCAGAATGGGAAAATAACCCTGCCCTTTAACCCGGTAGGCGCGGTAAAGGAAGACTACTCCAAAGGCAGTGAAACCTCCGAAGGGATTCTGCTCAATATGCCCGACCTGCTGAAGCTGATGGAAAAGACCCAGGGCCGCAAGGGCAAAAAGCCTGCCTATGACTCCATCATGGTCAAGGTCAAAAGCATCGATCAGGTGGAACCGGTGGAGCGGGAGATCAAGTCCATGGGCTATCCCACCGAATCCATGGAGAGCATCCGCAAGCCCATGGAAAAGGAGGCCCGGCAGAAGCAGATGATGCTGGGCGGTCTGGGCGCCATCTCCCTGTTCGTGGCCGCTCTGGGCATCACCAATACCATGATTATGTCCATCTCGGAGCGCACCCGGGAGATCGGCATTATGAAGTCCCTGGGCTGCTACGTCACCGACATCCGGATCATGTTCCTCTCAGAGGCCGGGGCCATCGGCCTCATCGGCGGACTGATCGGCTGTGTCATCAGTTTTATCGCCTCGGTGGCCATCAATCTGGTCTCACTGGGGCCATCCATGGAAAATCTCCTGCCCGCCATCGTGGGCGGCGAGACCGTGACCCGGGTCTCGGTGATCCCGCCCTGGCTGCTGCTCTTCGCTATCCTGTTCTCCATTCTCATTGGCCTGGGCTCCGGCTATTATCCCGCCAACAAGGCGGTACGCATACCCGCCCTGGAAGCCATCAAGAGTGAATAATAAATAACAGCCTCCCGGCAATGTGAACAGCACCCCAATTGTTAGACAGTATGGTATACTACTAACGAATGGGGTGTTGTTTTATGCCAAAAGGGAACCGTTGGTTCCGGCAAAATCGGAAGCGTCATTGACAATGGCTGCGCCCTGGCTTTTGAAAAACTCGTAGAGTTCCAAGTCTGCCTGTGCATAAACCGGATTTCTCAAAAGCTGGGAAAGAAAACTTCGCACTAAAGATTTTTCGTAAACCTTAATGCCTTGCTTCTCAAAGTAACGGGTAATATCCCCAAAGGACGTTTCCGGCTCGGAATACATCTCAAACATCACCATGCCTCAGGGCGTCCTGCTGCAGAAGCTGCTGGATGTGGGCGAGAAGCGGCTGGAACTGATGGACCGCCAGGGCATCTCCCAGGCTGTCCTCAGCTGTTCTCCCGGCGCGGAGGAACTGCCCATTGCAGACAGCATCGCCGTCTGCCGGGCCACCAACGACGCCCTGTATCAGCTGACCCGCCGCCATCCCGACCGTTTCCTCGGCAGTGCTATCCTTCCTGTGGGGGATGTGGATGCCGCGCAGAAGGAGCTGGAGCGGTGCGTGAAGGAATACGGTTTTGTCAGCTGGCATACCCACTCCAACTACGGTGATACTTCCGCTGACCATCCACGCTATCGCCCCCTGTTCCACAAGGCGGCGGAGCTGGGCGTCTACGTCTACCTCCACCCCCAGCTGCCCAAGGGCCAGCGATACGAGGGCTTCGGCTTCACCTTTGCCGGTCCCGGCCTTGGCTTTACCGTGGATACGGTGACTATGCTGCAAGGAGACCTGGCTGGTGGCCATCACCACCGGTATGTTCCAGATCTGCTCCCTGGGCGTGGTGTCCCAGATGGTGCTGCGCAACATGGAGCTGGGCTTCACCCGTGAGCAGGCCACCTTCACCCTCTCCCTGGTGGCCTGTATCGGCCTGGTGGGCTCCTTCTTCGTGGGCTATATGGACGAGCGTCTGGGTACCAAAAAGTCCATGGTGTTCTTCGGCATCTGGTACGCCCTCTCCCTGCTGGCCAACGCCACTGAGAACACCATCCTGGTCTACGTCTCCATCTTCATGATCGGTATGTCTATCGGCGGCTCCGCCAACTTCACCACCTCTCTGGTTACCTCCGTCTACGGCCGCCAGGGCTTCAGCAAGGTCAACTCCGTGATCTTCCCCATCCAGGGTGCTGTCTCCGCCCTCTCCTTCGTGGTCAATGGCGTGGTGTCCAACATCACCGGCGGCAACCTGCTCTATACCTATATCATCTTCGCCGGTGTGTCCATCGTCTCCTCTCTCATTGTGCTGGTCATCGACGAGCACCGCTTCAACCGGGACTGGCAGCAGGGCCAGAGCTCTGCCCGTTCCTGATCCCTCCTACTCCCCTCATCTTGTCCGTACAGACGGACCATTCCCTCAAAAAGGCCCGCCGCAGGCTGTTGCACCTGCGGCGGGCCGCTTTTTGTCTTATGGGTTGAAAGATAATTCCGCACTCAGCCGGAGATGGAGTTCTTCCCGGTTATCCGGGGTGATGAGGCATAGCCGTGCCCCCGGCAGGGAGCGCACTCGGTTTAGGAAGGGCGTTTTCGCCGGCTTGACGGCGGCCAGGATCAGACTGCTGCGGCACATCAGATCCGCCACCGCCTGCTGGAAGCGGGGGGCCTCCTCCTCCAGTACCCCCAGCTCGTCCAGCACCGTCACCCCTCCCGGAGGAATGGCCTCCAGCCACACCGCCGCCCGCTGGAAGGCCTCCGGAAAGGCACGCCGGGGCTGTCCCGGCAGCCGCCGCCCCACCCGGTTCTCGTCTCCGTATCGAGGCGGCTGCCCCATTGGGTGGATGTAGATGGAAAAGCCCTCCCCCTCCGCCTCCTTTCGGGTCCAGAACCCCCGGGCCTCCGGGAGCCGCTCGCCCAACAGGCGGCGGATCAGGGTGGTCTTGCCCACGCCGATCTCACCCTGAATCAGCAGGATCATTCCGCCCCACCTCCATAATATTTGGCGGTGTGGTAGGCAAACAGCCCCTGGAGCATGGAGGTGATGTTGCCGGTGGACACCGAGGCCCCGGTGACCGCGTCGGCGTCCACCCCGGCGATCTGCGTGCCGTAGCCCTCCCAGGCGTCCAGGTCCGCCTTGGTGGCCTTGACCAGCATCTGGACAAAATGCTCATCCATATACTCCTCGGTATACTCGGCAATGTAGTAATTGGGGTTGCTGTCCCCCCATAAGCCCTGGTTGTTGCCGAAGCTGATGGCCCGGATGGCGGCGTCCTCCGGGTCGTCCTTGTTGTTGAGCAGCTCCACATAGGCCACCGACATATAGTTGACGATGGAATCCCGGCAGGTGCAGGAGGGGAATGCCACCTGATAGCTGGTAAAGGTGGAGTTGCTCTGCTCAAAGAGGATCACCGCCGTCTCCTGGCTGTCCGCCCCGCCGGATGCATAGTGGGTAAAGGTGAAGGTGGGAAACTTCTCCTCCGTCCGGACGTTTTCTCCGCCTCCGCAGCCGGACAGCAGAAGCAGCAGGACCAGCACTGCCGCCGCCCCCCGCCTCATGTTCCGTCCTCCAGGGGATGGAGCCGGTCAAAGTCCAGATAGGCGTAATCCGCCCGCCAGGTGGCGTAGATCTTCTCCCCGTCGGCGTCCTCGGGGTAGATCACCAGCTCCTGGGCGTGGTCGCCGGTATAAGTCCAGTTGGCCCCCACGTTGTACAGCAGCTCCGGGTCCCAGCCCAGGTAGATCAGCAGCTCCTTCATCATGCCCGCGTAGCCTCCGCCGCCGCACATGAGGAAGATGGCCTGATCCTTGGGGAACAGCTCCTCCAGGATCAGCTCCGACTCCTCATACAGGGGCCTGGCCTGGGCCACGGTGCCGTCCTCCGCCCAGGTCACCTCATAGAGGCACTCCCCCTCATAGCCGCCGGACACCGGCAGGGTCTGGAGGGTAGCCAGGTAGGGATAGGGCACAATGCGGAAGCCCTCGATGGTGCGGGTCAGGTCGGCCTCCCCGCCAATCTCACTGTAGTTGGCCGGATCGAAGAGCAGCCGCACGTCCCGGTAGGCCACGTCCTCCCGGCCCAGATACTGGTCGATGGTCTCCATATTGATGTTGCTGTCCACCCCGAATGGGCTGTCCCCCATGGGCTCCGGGGGTGGCAGGGCAGCCTGCCCGCCTCCGGAGCAGCCGGACAGGCACAGACACAGGGCCAGCGCCGCCCCACACACACGCTTGCTTCTCATTTCCACATCCTCCTTTGACCGGCAAGGGCCGGGGGCAGTCTCCGCCCCCGGCCCTGTTGGTCCCAGATCACTGGGCCACGATCTCCACCACCAGCTTGCAGTAGGCTTTGGAGGAGGTCTCCAGGCAGGGCGCCACCCAGACGGTGCCCTCCTCGCCGGTCTCCTTGTCCTTCTCGATGGCCAGCAGGGTGTACTCGCTGTCGGCGCTCTCCAGATCCAGCTCGGTCTCGTAGCCGTCATTGGCCACCGCCTTCACGCTGGTGTAGCCCTCCGCGCCGCAGGCGGCCAGCACATCACTGAGCCGATAGCCGGTGTAGGTGGAGGTGGAGGTCTCCCCGGCGCTGTTGGTGACGGTGGCATCGATCTTGTAGATGCTCAGCCCCGCCAGGGTATCGTTGGTCACCTCCGTGCCGTTCACCAGGAAGGAATAGGGCGCAAACTCCACCTTGTCGGTGCGGTCCTGGATCTCGGGCACGCCGCCGGTCTCACCGCCGGATTCCCCGCTCTGAGCGGGCTGCTGGGTCTCGCCGCCGTCCACGGCGATGGCCACCATGCCCTTCAGGTAGTCGCCGGTGGTGCCGGAGGAGCAAGGGGCAAACCAGGGGGAGCTCTTGAACTGCTCTCCGTCCTTGGAGATGGCCACCAATGTGGTGGGCGCGGCAGCGGTAGCCTGATCCACCTCCACCTCGTAGCCGTCGTCTGCAGCGGCGGTGACGGTGGTATAGCTCTCCACACCGGCGGCGGCCAGCACGTCAGACAGAGCAAAGCCCACATAGACGCAGGTGGATTCGGTCCCGGCGCTGTTCACCGAGGTGGCCTGGACCTGATACACCGGATACTCCGCCATGGTCTCGTTGGTGATATCGGTGCCGCCCACGTTGATGGTGAAGGAAGGAATGGTAACTCCCTTCACTTCCTCCGCCGTGGGCTCCCCGCCGGTCTGGGGGCTCTCCACCACCGGCGTAGTGCCGGCGGGAGTCTGGGTGTCGGGCGTTCCGGTCTCCCCGCCGCAGGCGCACAGCACCAGCAGCATGGCGAGGGACAGCAGCAATGCGGTCATTCGTTTCATTTCCATCTCTCCTTTTCTATTCTCATCCCAATGGGAACGAGTACCTGTCAAAGAGGCGGGTAGAGGCACACCCGCCGGCCCAGCTCCTGGTTGTAGCGCACCAGCAGCTGGGTGTCATAGATTTGCCGCAGCAGCTCCTCAGTGAGCAGCTCCTCCGCCGGTCCGGAGCGCAGACAGCCCTGGCGGTCCAGCACTGCCGCCGTCCCGCCCAGCAGGATGGCGTGGTCCGGATTGTGGGTGGTGACCACCGTGGCGTAGCCCTCCTCCGACAGACGGCGGACCATTCGCAGCACCCGCAGCTGGTTGCCGAAGTCCAGGTGGGCGGTGGGCTCGTCAAAGAGCACCACCTTGGGGTGGCGGACGATGGCCCGGGCCACGGTGGCCTGCTGCCGCTCGCCGCCGCTGATGTCGGTGTAGGGCCGGTGGGCCAGATGGGAAAGGCCCATGGCCTCCAGTGCCTTTTCCGCCTCCCGCCGGTCCTCCGACCCCGGCCGGGCCAGGGGTGAAAGGAGGGCCGCCCGGCCCATGAGTACAAACTCCAGCACGGAGTAGTCAAAGACCGGGGTGTGGTTCTGTGGTACATAGCCCGCCAGCCTGGCGATCTCCCGCTCGCTCATGGCGGTGATGTCCCGCCCGCACAGGCGGACGGCCCCCGCCCGGGTGGGCAGCAGTCCCATCATGCAGTTGAGGAGGGTGCTCTTGCCCGCGCCGTTGGGGCCCAGCACCGTCAAAATCTCCCCCTCCTTCAAGGTGAGACATACCTGCTCCAGCACCGGGGGACCGCCGGGGTAGGAAAAATTCAGATCATGGATTTCATAGAGCATGGCCCGCCCTCCTTTGCCGCCACAGCAGCCAGCCGTAGAAGGGGGCCCCCACCAGTCCGGTGAGGATGCTCACCGGCATCTCCTCCGCCCCGATGGTGCGGGTGAGGGTGTCCACCACCAGCAGGAACAGCCCGCCCAGCAGGGCGGACACCGGCAGCAGCCTGGTGTGGCCCGGCCCCGCCAGCATCCGGCCCAGGTGTGGAATGGTAAGGCCCACCCAGCTGATGGTACCTGCCAAGCACACCGATGAGGCAGTGAGAAGGGTGGCGCACAGGATCACCGTGCCCCGCACCGCGCTCACCGGCAGGCCCAGAGCCCGGGCTTCAGTCTCTCCCATGGACAGCACGTCGATGCGCCAGCCCATGAGGATGAGCACCACCGCCGGGACAAGCAGGAAGGGCAGGGCGGGCAGCAGGTCCTCCAGGGCCAGGTAGTTGAAGCCTCCCATGGTCCAGTAGGTGATGGCGGCCAGCTGGGTCTCCGGGTCGGCGGTGTATTTGAGAAAGCCCAGCAGGGAGGACATGGCCGACCCCACGATGATGCCCGAGAGCACCAGCATCAGGTTGGCCCGGCTGCGCAGCAGCAGGGGCAGGGCCACCGTCAGGCCCACCGCCAGCAGGCCGCCGGCAAAGGCAAAGAGCTGGATCCAGCCGCTGGTGAGGGAGAGGAGGATGGCTGCCGCCGCCCCCACGCAGGCGCCTCCCGACACCCCCAGAAAGTCCGGGGAGATCAGCGGGTTTTGGAACACGCCCTGGTAGGCCGCGCCGGAGACCGACAGGGCGGCCCCCACCAGAATGCTGGCCAGGATGCGGGGAACCCGCAGGCCCAGCACCACATTGGAGGTCATCTGGTCGGCGGACCCGCCGCCGGTCAGGGCCCCCCACAATACACTCAGGCTTTCCCAGGGAGTCACCGGATACTTTCCCACACACACCGCCAGCACCGCCCCCACCGGCAGCAGCACCGCCAGCAGAGGGATGAGCCATGGATTTCTTTTCCGTCCCCTCATGTCAGCGTATACCCCAGATAGTCCGCATCAAAGGTGCGGCCGAAGAGGAAGGTATAGTAGTCCTCAATCTCCGCCTCCAGTTTCTGGGTGGAGAAGGAGTCCGGATACATGGTGTGGAGCATCCAGAAGGTACCCAGCACACTGGCCACCCCCGGCATATCCCAGGTGTCGATACGGGCGGGAATCTGGTACACCCGCCCGTCCTCCACCGCCGCCAGGGCGCTCCAGGCCGGATCGGTAAGCAGTTCCTCCGGCGTATAGTCCAGAGCCGCCGAGCTGGTACAGAAGAGGTACTGGGGGTCCCAGGAGAACACCGTCTCCACCCCCACGTTCATCCAGTTGCTGTCGTTGGTCACCTGGGCGGAGACGCTGATGCCCCCCGCCTTTTCGATCATCCAGGACTGGAGCATATCCCCCCCGGCAATACGGCCCGGCTCGCTGCCCATCACCAGCGCGGTGACCCGCTCCTCCTGGGGGATGTCGGCCACGATCTCGTCGATGGTCTCAAATTTGCCCTCCATCCAGGCGATGACCTCCTCCACCCGGTCCTCCCGGCCGAAGTAGGTCCCCAGCAGCCGGAGGGTCTGGTAGATTCCCTCCAGGTCCTCCCCGGAGATGCACACCACGTCGAGGCCCAGCCGCTCCACCGCCTCCACCGTCTCGCTGTCATTGGCCCGGTGGACCAGCACGGTGGCCCCGCTGGCCGCCAGGGCCTCCAGGTCCACCACGCCCCGGCCCACCGTGCCCGCCTCGTCCAGGGCGGGCACCGCGTCGGTCCAGAAGGAGGACTTGGCATTGACCGCCACCACCTGCTCCGACAGGCCCAAAGCCACCAGGAAGGGCACCGCCGTGCCGTACACCGAGGCAATCTTCTCCTCCGCCGGTTCCTCCGGCAGGGCCAGGGTCCGGCCCGCGCCGTCGGTAACGGTCTCCCCTGTGGGAGCGGGAGACTCCTGGGACTGGCCACCGCAGGCGCACAGGTTCAGGGTCAGCAGCACCGCCAGCAGCAGGGCGCAGAGTGATTTTCCGTTATGCTTGGTCATATCCGCTCCCTCCTTATCCGATGGGGCCGCTGCCCGGCACCGTTACCACCAGTTTGTTGAAATACTTCACCGACGCCCCCTGCACCGTCTCGGCTATGATACGCAGGGGCCCGCTGCTGTTGCCCGCAGTGCCGGTATAGCCCTCGTGGCTCTCCTCGTCCACCAGGGGCGCGCCGTTGATGGCGTAGGCAATGATGATCTTCTTCCGCTGGCCCTCCGGGTCCAGCACCCCCTGCTCCAGTCCGTCCATGGCAAAGACGCTGAGCAGGTCATTTTTATAGCCGTCGGAGGCATAGGCCGTCACCGACACCGGCTGATCAATGCCGGGCACCTCCCCCGCCTCCTGGAGCACCAGGCCCCACAGGTCGATGCCCTCGCAGGTGCCCAGCTCCAGCACGGCGTAGTCGTCCCGGACGATAAGGCTGTCCATGGTCTCCAGCTGTTCCACCGTATAATCCCGGGTCCACTCGTGGTCGTCGTTGCGGATGGTGAGGGTCATGGTGTCGTCCAAAAACTCGCTGTACACATCGCTCATGGCGTGGCTCCAGGTATCCACCTGGTTGGCCGACACCTGGATGGACACCACATTCTCCACCCACAGTTCCCCGTTTTCCGCGTCCTCCCCGTCCATGGGCACCACCAGTTTCAGGGGACCGCCGGTCTCCTCCGTCAGAGGGGCTCCCCCCTGTCCGTCCACCGGACCGGTACCATAGGCCAGCAGAGCGCACACCGGCTGCTTCTCCGGAGCGGCGTAGTTGGTGTAATTGACCCCCTTCAGCAGGGACAGGGGCAGGGTGACGCTGGTGCCGTCGGCGGAGGTCACCGTCACCTCCCCGGCGTTGTTGCACAGTCCCGCCTCGGTGAGCAGCTGATACACGGGGATGCCCCGGTACCGCTGCTGGGTCAGGCCATCCTGATCCAACAGACTGAAATCCATGGTCTTGGCCTGGGTCTGGCGACTCTCCAGCTCCGCCACGGTGAGGGTCAGCTCCTGGGTCAGGCCGGGGCCGGACAGGGTCACGGTCCGGTCCGCCAGAGCGGCGGCCTCCCCCTCCAGATGAGCGTATGGGTCCGGCTCCAGCTCCACCCGAATGGAGGTGACACCGCAGATCTGCCGGGCCTCCGCCTCCCCTTGGGCGGGCAGCAGCACCGTCAGCGGGCCGCCCTGGTTGTCCACCCAGTAGGTGGCCGGGTCCTGGCTGTCCGTGGGATACAGGGGCAGGCTCTCGGTGTAGCCCTCATCTCCCGCCGCCCCCACCAGGGGCGCGCCGTTCTTGGCAAAGGCCAGCATGGGCAGCAGGCCGCTCTTGCCGGTGGCGCTGTTATAGCCGGGCAGGAACAGGTCCTCCAGAGACACGGTGACCTCCTCCCCGCCGCCGGAGAAGGTGACGCTTCCCACCGTCCCCGGCAGGCCGGCGTAGTCCATCAGCAGATATTCCAAGCTCACGCCCTCGTAGACGTCGGACTGGTCGGGCTGGTCGGGCCGCTGATAGAGGTCCTTCACCGACGCGGAAGCCCGGTCGGCCCCCTCGCCGTAGACCAGGTTTTCCACCTGGCCCACCGACAGGGTGCGCTCCAGCAGCTGCTTGTCCGCCTCGTCCACCACCTCCAGCCGGACGGATTCCTCCGCCAGGGCACGGCAGTCCGGGTCGTCTGCGTACAGGTGGGTCTGATAGAGTACGTCCTCCCCCACGATGACCTGGCTCACATATTGCACCTGGTTGGAGCCGTTGGCGTGGTTGTACTGGGTCTTTCCGAACACCACCCGCATGGGGCCGCCGCTGTTGGCCAGGCCGGACAGATAGCCCTCGTCCCCCCGGTCCACGGTGTAGGGGTAGCGGTTGACGCCGTAGGCCAGCAGCACCGGGTATCCGGTATCCACCAAATCGGCGTTGGTGGGCACATAGCTGCCGTCCCCGGGGTCGGCGGCGTTTTTGTTGTAGAAGCCGAAAGCGTCCGGGTAGGACAGGGCCTCCACCGAGAAGGACTCGGGAGACAGGCGGCCGTCGGCGGCCTGGAAGGTAACGATGGTGGTGCGGGACTCCGCCCTGCCCAGCTCCTCGGCGGTATCCATGCCCAGGTAGCACAGCAACCGGTACAGGTCCAGCCCCTCATACTCGTTTACATACCAGTAGGCGTTGTTGGCCAGGCTGTAGCTGTCCCGCCAGCCCAGTCCGCCCTCCTGGGGCTCCCCATTCTCATCGTAGCGCACCAGGGCCTCCAGCTGGGACACCGTCAGGTCCAGCTCCGCCCCCAGGGCGTCGCCCCGGAAGGTGAGGATGTACTCTCCGTAGTCGGCGCTGCCGTAGGGGCCGCCGTCGTGCTTGTAGCCCGGCTCCTCCCCCTCCCGGACATAGAGGTAGGCCACGTTGGAGAAGGTCTTATAGTCCCCCTCCGCCTCCCACCGATCCAGATCGTACACCAGCCGGAGGCAGCCGTCCTCGTTGTCCAGCTCGTCCACATAGCCCAGGGAGTGCTCCCCCTCCGCCTTGGCGTCAAAGACAAAGGGGGCAGCCAGGGAACCGTCGGTCTTGCCCACCCCGTAGGCCAGCAGGATGGGACGGCCCTCCTGGCTGGCCTGGGCCACCTGGTCCAGCGGAATGACGGCCAGGGTGTTGCGGTTGCAGTCCTTCAGTTCCACATGGGTGGCGGTATCGGTGAGGAAAATGCCGCTGTCCCCGCCCGTCATCTCATAGAGCACAGTATACAGGTCCACGCCCTCGTAGATCCGCACGCCGCTGCTGTCCTCGTAGGCCCCCCGGAAAAGGCCCTCCGTCCGGTTCTCCAGTTCCCGGATGGACAGGGGCGTGGAGGACACCACCCCCGGTCCCTCCAACGTCAAAGTGGCGCCGGTGATTGCGTCTATATTGTAGGGCAGTTTCTCATCCTCGGTGACGCCGCCGTTGGTGATATGTTTGTACTCCGAGGTGGAAAAGTCAATGGTACTATTGTCAATGTCGGGCAGTTCCTCCCGGCAGCCAGACAGCATTACCGCTGCCAGCAGCAGCATCCCCACCAGCCAGATCCGCTTCATACCAAACCCTCCCCCAACGAAAAAGGGCCTTTGTCACTGCGCAATTCCACAGCGGTCTTCCGCTGCATCTGCATCTCGACAAAGGTCCCATCCATATACCAGTCTCCTTTGCAAAACGAAAGGTCCCGGAAATTAAACTCATTGTATCATTTCATTTTTTGTTTGTCAATGTTACCCTCTCCTCCCGTTTTCGGGAAGTCCCACGTGCACCGCCCCATTCTTTCCTCAACAGATGGGTACGGTTTCATCCACATTCCCGGAGACCTCCAAAGGCAATTTGACCGCTTTCACAGAAAAAATAAAAAAATAAGACACATGACCTTTTCTTTTGTAGGAATGTAACGATATAATACAACCAAGGAGGTGCAGTCTTGTGGATATTTTTAAGGAGCTCCCTCCACAGAAACGAAGCTACATGGAGTTTCTGTTCCGGAACTGTACCGAAGAAGTCAAATACTACATGACCCTGATCGATATAGAGGCAGACCGGACCTTTATTAAGGCCGGCACAGAGTGTACTCATATCTTTGTGATCCTCTCCGGCAAGGTGACCGGCGTGGAGTGGCCCATGCACGAGCGGCCCTATTCCTTCAAGGATTTCGGGCCGGGGGACTTCTTTGGCGAAATCGAGTGTTTCGCCGGACTGCCTCAGTACCGCATCAGCATTGTGGCATCCACCAAATGCCGGGTGCTCTCCATTCCGGCAGACGCCTATATGGACTGGATGCGGATGGACGTGGACGCCCTCTTTCTGCGGACCCAGGAGAATATGCGCCGGCTCATTACCCAGACCGCCGAAGCCCGGAAGTATCTCTTTATGGAGGGCAAGGATCGGCTGATGGTCCATCTGATCCGCAAATTCGAGCAGCGTATCCCTACACCCCAGCAACTGGAGCTGAAGCAGACCAGGGCTCAGATCTCGGACGAGATTGGCTTTTCCGTCAAGACCCTGGACCGCAGCATTCAAAAGTTGGAAGAGCTGGGCCTGATCCGGGTCCAGCGAGGCAAAATCATCATCACCGAGGACGGTTACCGACGCATGAAATCTCACATCGAGCATCACGTCAACGGCTGAATCCAGGCCCAGACAATCAACTGACAGACAGGAGGAACGCGCCATGTATGTAGGAAAGAAAGCCACCCGTGTGGACGCCTATGACAAGGTCATCGGGCGCACCAAATATACCGACGATCTGTGCGACAAGGGCGCCTATGTGGCCCAGGTACTGCACGCCACCATCGCAAACGGCCGGGTCAAGTCCATCGACACTTCCGCGGCGGAAGCCATCCCCGGCGTGGTCAAAGTCTTTACCTGCTTTGACCTGAAGGAGAAGCACTACTTCCCCACCGCCGGACACCCCTGGTCCACCGACGAGAGCCATCAGGATGTAGCCGACCGGCTGGTACTGACCGAGCGGGTCCGCTTCTACGGCGACGACATCGCCGCGGTGGTGGCGGAGGACGAGGTGTCCGCCGCCCAGGCACTCCGGGCCATTAAGGTGGAGTATGAGGAGTACCCCTTCGTGCTGGATGTGCTGGAGGCCATGAAGGACGGCGCTCCCCAGCTCCACGAGGCCTACCCCAACAATATCCTCAAGCACACCACCATCCGCAAGGGCAACTACGAGGAGGCCATCAAGGAGCCCGGCCTCATCAAGGTGGAGGGCTGGTACGAGACCCCCACCGTCCAGCACTGCCACATTGAAAACTTCATCTGCTACGCCGAGATGAACGGCGACCGGATCAAGATCGTCACCTCCACTCAGATCCCCCACATCGTCCGCCGGGTGGTGGGTCAGGCTCTGGGCATCGAGTGGGGCAAGATCCAGGTCATCAAGCCCTACATCGGCGGCGGCTTTGGCAACAAGCAGGATGTGCTCTACGAGCCCCTGTGCGCCTGGCTGTGTATGCAGCTGGGCGGCCACCTGGTGAAGCTGGATGTGCCCCGTGAGGACACCTTCGTCTCTACCCGGGTGCGCCACGCCATTCGCAGCCACATCATCTCCTGGGTGCGGCCCGACGGCACCTACGCCGCCCGCAAGCTGGAGGCCTTCTCCGATCAGGGGGCCTACGCCTCCCACGGACACAGCATCTGCGCCAAGGGCGCCGGCGCATTCCCCCAGCTCTACCCCTGCGACAACGTGGAGGTGGACGCCTACACCGTCTTTACCAACAAATCGGTGGCCGGCGCCATGCGGGGCTACGGCATTCCCCAGGCCATGTGGGCCGCCGAGTGCCACACCGAGGAGGTTGCCGCCAAGCTGGGTATGGACCCCATTGAATTCCGGCGGAAGAACCTGATGCCGGTGGGCTATACCGATCCCTTCTCCAAAAACGAGCTGTACGCCGACACCTTCAATCAGTGTATGGACAAGGGCATGGAGGTCACCGACTACCTGCGGAAATATAAGGCCTACCAGAACCAGACCGGCGACATCCGCCGGGGCATCGGCATGGCAGTGTTCTGGTACAACACCGCTGTGTGGCCCATCTCTCTGGAGACCTCCTCCTGCCGGATGGTTCTCAATCAGGACGGCTCCCTCCAGGTCCAGGTGGGTGAGACTGAGATCGGCCAGGGTGCCGACACCGCTTTCTCCCAGATGACCGCCGACGTGGTGGGCGTTCCCCTGGACAAGGTTCATGTGGTGTCCTGCCAGGATACCGACGTCACCCCCTTCGGCACCGGCGCTTACGCCTCCCGCCAGACCTATACCGCCGGCTTTGCCATCCGGCAGACCGGCGCCCTGCTGAAGGAGCGCATCCTCAATTACGCCCATGAGCTGACCCGGATGCCCCCCTACAACCTGGACATCATCGACGGCAATATCGTCCGCGTCACCGACGGCCGGGTGCTGATGACCCTGGGCGACCTGGCCACCGAGGCCCTGTACAGCCTGACCCACAGCCAGCACCTCACCGCCGAGAGCACCGCCCAGATCAAATCCAACGCCTACTCCTTCGGCTGTACCTTCGCCGAGGTGGAGGTGGATATCCCCATGTGCAAGGTGAAGCTGCTGGATCTGGTCAACGTCCACGACGCGGGCACCATCATCAACCCCGCCCTGGCGGAGGCCCAGGCCCACGGCGGCATGAGCATGGGCATCGGCTTCGGCCTGTCGGAGAAGCTGCTTTTCGATCCCAAGAGCGGCAAGGCTTTGAACAACAACCTGCTGGACTACAAACTGTCCACCTTTATGGACCACCCCCGGCTGCGGGCCTTTTTCGTGGAGAATCCCGAGCCCACCAGCGCCTTCGGCACCAAGGCCCTGGGCGAACCGCCCACCTGCTCGGTGGCTCCCGCCATCCGCAATGCGGTCTATCAGGCCACCGGCGTCTTTGTGAACGAGGCGCCCGTCAATCCCCATATCCTCTTCCGCCGCTTCAAGGAAGAGGGACTGATTTGAAAGGAGGCTCCCGGCCATGTATGATATCAAAGCCCTTTACGAGGCAGAGAGCGTAGTTCATGCCGTCCAGCTGCTGCTGGAACATCCCGAGGCCCAGATCATTGCCGGAGGCAGTGACGTGCTGGTCCAGATCCGGGAGGGCAAACGGGCCGGCAAGGAGCTGGTCAGCATCTACGGGCTGGACGAACTGCGGGGGGTGTCCTTTGAGGAGGACGGCGCCATCCGCATCGGCTCCCTCACCAGCTTTTCCCACATCACCCGGGACCCCATCATCCAGGCCCATATCAACGTACTGGGTCAGGCGGTGGACCAGGTAGGCGGCCCCCAGATCCGCAACATCGGCACCATCGGCGGCAACACCTGTAACGGCGTCACCTCCGCCGACTCGGCCTCCACCCTGTTCGCCTGGGACGCCATCATCGAGATCACCGGACCGGAGGGCGTGCGGCGCATTCCCATCCAGGACTTCTACATCAAGGCCGGTCAGGTAGACCTGCGCCCCGGCGAGCTCCAGACCGCCATTGTCATCCCCAAAGCCGCCTATGAGGGCTACGAGGGCCATTACATCAAGTACGCCATGCGCAACGCCATGGACATTGCCACCACCGGCTGCTCGGTGAATGTGAAACTGTCGGCGGACAAGAGCACCATGGAGGACGTCCGCATTGCCTACGGCGTGGCGGGACCGGTTCCCATGCGGGCTGTCACCGCTGAGGCATATGCCAAAGGCAAGCCCACCACCAAGGCAGAGATCAAGTCCTTTGCCCAAACCGTGCTGGAGGACATCAATCCCCGTGACAGCTGGAGAGCCGCCAAGGACTTCCGCCAGCACATTGCCGTGGCACTGGCCGAGCGGGCCCTGACCGAATCCATTCGTCTGGCAGGAGGTGTGATCCATGAGTAATCAGTATAAACTGGTCCGCTGCACCATCAACGGCAAGCAGGTGGAGAAGATGATCGACGTGCGGGCCTCCCTCACCGATATGCTGCGGGACGACTACCGGCTCACCAGCGTCAAAAAGGGCTGCGAGGTTGGCGAGTGCGGCGCCTGCAATGTGCTGGTCAATGGGGAGTGCTTCAACTCCTGCATCTATCTGGCGGTGTGGGCCGACGGCAAGGAGATCCTCACCCTGGAGGGGCTGGCCGGTCCCAACGGTGAGATCTCCGACATCCAGCAGGCCTTCATCGACGAGGCTGCCGTCCAGTGCGGGTTCTGCACCCCCGGCTTCATCATGAGCGCCGCCGAGATCCTGGAGTCCGGCAGAGAGTACTCCGACGATGAGATCCGCAAGCTCATGTCGGGCCACCTGTGCCGGTGCACCGGATATGAGAATATCTTCCGGGCGGTGAAAAAGACCATGCTTCGCCGCCTGGGCAAAAATGCCGAGGCCGACGCCGTGTAATCCTATTGTCCCACAGCCAGGTATCCCCTGATTCCTATGTTGCGCCCCTTCGGTCCTGTTGATTTGCCATAATGTTTCTGAAACAGTTCGGCCTCAGACCGAAGGGGTTTTTTACACCCTTTTGTGCAAAAAAATATGTATTTGAAATAATTATTTTTTATTTTGCAAGTGAGGTGTCAAGGATGGAAAACAAGGAAGCACAAGTCAAAACCGTCAGTGAAGACAACATCTACCGACTGAACGGGCGGGTCCCCCTGTCCAAGGCCATCCCCTTTGGCCTGCAGCACGTTCTGGCCATGTTTGTAGCCAACCTGGCGCCGGTGCTCATCGTGTGCAGCGCCGCCGTCGTGCGGGGAACGGATTCCCATCTCACTCCCGCGGAGATCACCCAACTGCTCCAGTGCGCTATGTTCGCCGCCGGCATCGGCACCTGTTTACAGCTCTATCCCATCTGGAAGATCGGCTCCAAGCTGCCCATCGTCATGGGTGTCAGCTTCACCTTCCTGGGCAGCCTGCTCATGATCTGCACCAATCCCGCTCTGGGCTATGAAGGTATGGTGGGTGCCGTCATCTTAGGCGGTATCTTCGAGGGTCTGGTGGGTTTAAGCGCAAAGTATTGGAAGCGCTTCCTCACCCCCGTGGTGTCTGCCTGCGTGGTCATCGCCATCGGTCTGTCTCTGCTGTCGGTGGGTATGGACTCCTGGGGCGGCGGCAATGGCGTGGCCGACTTTGGCGCCTGGTACCATCTGGCTATCGGTACCTTTACCCTAGTGGTGTGTCTGGTGTCCCGCTACTGCCTGAAGGGCGTCTACAAGAACCTGAACATCCTGGTGGGTCTGATCGTGGGCTATCTGGCCTCCGCTATTCTGACTGTGACGGGAGTGGCCCCTATGGTGGACTTTTCCGGCATCCAGAAGACCATCGGCGAGGTCGGTTTCTTCAGCCTGCCCAAGCTGGTGTTCTTCACCAGCCATACCCCTGTTTTTGACATCGGCGCTTTCTTTACCATCGCCATCGTGTTCCTGGTCTCCGCCGCGGAGACCACCGGCGCCACCGCCGCTGTGGCTCAGGGCGCGCTGGGCCGCGAGCTGAAGATTGAGGAGCTCCAGGGCTCCCTGGCGGTGGACGGTTTCTCCAGCTCCATCTCCGGCTGCTTTGGCTGTCTGCCCCTCACCTCCTTCAGTCAGAACGTAGGCCTGGTGACCATGACCGGCGTCATCAACCGCTTCACCATCCTCATGGGGGCCCTCATCCTGATTCTGGCCTCCCTCTTCCCCCCGCTGGGCGCTTTCTTCAACTCCCTGCCCCAGTCGGTGCTGGGCGGCTGTACCGTCATGATGTTCGGCTCCATCATGTATGAGGGCATCAAGATGCTCAAGGAGTGCGTCTTCAACGACCGCACCATGATCATCGTCTCCCTCTCCTTCTGCATCGGCATTGGCCTGACCCAGACCTCCGGCAACTTCTTTGCCGCCTTCCCCTCCGCCGTGGGCGACATCTTCAACGGCAACGCCGTGGCCGGCGTGTTCGTGGTCTCCCTGCTGCTCAGCCTGATCCTCCCCAAGGACAAGACGGAAGAGACCTCTGCAAAAAAATAATTGCCTCCATTATAGATGGGGACCGCACACGAATGTGCGGTCCCCGTTTGACCTTCTTGTCTTTTTTTCAAAAAGCCGGTATGATAGCGGCAGGAAAATACCGCAGAGAAGAGGGACAATTATGACAGACCGGTACATTGCCTTTGACGTGGAAACCCCCAACTACGCCAATAACCGCATGAGCGCCATTGGTATCACCGTTATAGACAATCGCACTGTGGTGCAGGAGTATTACTCACTGGTAGACCCGGAAGCTCATTTTGACGCCTTCAATGTTTCACTGACGGGGATCACACCGGAGATGGTAGCAGGAAAGCCGGCCTTTCCGGCGCTGTGGCAGGAGATCAGGCCCATCATGGAAAGCGGCCTGCTCATCGCCCATAACGCACCCTTTGATCTGTCGGTGCTGGCCAAATGTCTGAGGGACTACGGCATCGTCTGGCAGCCCACAGTCCCCTACGCCTGCACCTGTCAGATGAGCCGCCGTCTGCTCCCCCAGCTGCCCAACCACAGGCTGAATACCCTGTGTGACTATCTGGCCCTGGAGCTGGACCACCATCACGCCGGCAGCGACAGCCGGGCCTGCGGAGAGGTGCTGCTCCGCTGCCTGAACAACGGCGGTAAAATAGCACCTTTTATCCGTACTTACGACCTTCTCCGCGTCCGCACCCTCTCTTCAAGATCCACTTAAAATTGCAACACCCCCGGAGATAACCTCCGGGGGTGTTGTTGTGGTTCAGGAGTTAGGTGGGGGACCAGGTCAGGGTATTGCTGCAGCTGATCATGGTAACGATGATGCCCAGGATGATACCGGGCAGATAGGGGTTGTTGGTTGCCCGGTAGATCTTGCGGGAGATGATGGCCGCCACAGGCAGGACCACCAGCATGGGGAAGAGCCAGACCACCTGCATATTGGCGCCTCGGAACATCAGGTCCCCGCCGGCAAAGAAGGGCAGGTACTGCATCAGCAGCAGGACCACCGCGGGAAGGACCGCGGCCACCGCCACGATGGTGGTGTTGATCCAGCGATGCTTGCCGCCGATGTCATTGTAGTTGAAGCAGTTGAGCGCCACGGAGTTGCCCACATAGTAGACCAGGAAGAATACCGCATAGGGGAACACCGCCACAGCAACCTTGTCAACCGCAAAGGTCTTGACGGCCAGTACCCAGATGCGGAAGTCCGCCTTGAAGAAGTAGTCGGTGAAGAACACGCAGCCGAAGGCTACGCAGATCACAATGGCAGCCAGCAGGATGGTCTTGCCCAGCTGGGGCAGGGAGATCCTGACACCGACTTCTTTCAGGTTCAGGCCGTTCTTCTTTCCAAAGGCGAAATAGCTGACCACCATGCTCAGGATGGCAAACAGGCCGCAGGCCGCCGCCCACAGGCACACGCCCCAGGGGGAACTCTGAGGCCAGCCGTCATAGAATACGGTAAAGGTCTTGGCATTGAGCATAATGGGGATGTACACAGCAGACCCAAAGATGGCACCCAGGAGCAGGCTGCCCCAGAACCATGCCTTGCCCTTGCCGGAGACCGTTCTGGGCGCTACCGGCTCTTCTCTGCCCAGGCTGGCAAAGAAGGGAGTCTTCACCATCAGCAGAGTGAAGCAGGTAATGAACATACCGAAGCCGATGAGACCCACCAGATTGAAGGCCTCTTTGACCTGCCAGATCTGATCGTCGGCAGGAAGCGGATTGGGCGCGCCCAGGGTCTCCTCAAAGAAGCTGATAACGGCGCTAGTAGCCCGCTGGCTGAAGTGGGCCCAGGGATGGGTGATGGCAGGGTTGTAGATCACGCGGACAGCTTCCCGTCCATCGATGGTCTCATAGTACACCGTATCAGCCTGCCGCAGCTCCTGGCCCGTGGGATCGGTACCAAAATACAGGAAGGACTGAGCATTGTTGTACTGCACGTAGTCCTTGGGCAGGGTGGTATTTCCATTTTCATCGGTATCCTGCATAAAGAACTCATCGTACTGGGCTGCCATGATACCCGCGTCACGGCTGCCATAGATATTGGTCCAGGCGCCGTCAGCATCCACATAAGTAGCATCGGCACAGTTGAGCAGCACGGCGGAAATCAGCTGTTCCTCTGCCTGATTATCCAGCTCGATAGCAGCGTTGCAGGACATACCGCCCATGGAGTGGCCGGTGATGCCGATACGGCTCTTGTCCACATAGGGCAGGTCGGCCAGCACCTTTACCGATTGATACAGGCCGGAGGTCACCAATCCCACGTTGTTTACGTTATCCGACTCACCGTGAGAAGGCATATCCTGCGCCAACACCACATAGCCCCGACGGGCCAGCTCCACGAAGTTGGCGTCCTGCATTCCCTTATTGTTGTACATACCATGGCTGGTAACGATGCCGGGAGCGGGATTTTCCGCTGTGGCCCCGTCAGGAATGAAGAGCCAGCCATCCATGGCGAATCCACCGTCCGTTTCCCAGTGGAGTTCCTTGATGGTAATGCTGCCTCCGCCGGTCTGGATCACCATGGTAGCTACCGCGCTCACCAGCATCAAAATAATAGAAATACATAGGATAATCGCAGTTTTCCTTGTCTTACTTTTGGACATTGAGACAACCTCCTTTTCCTACTCAAAGCATACCTCTGATGAATCCTCTTTTCCTGCACCCCCTCAGCACAAAAAAACACGACCGTCCTTCCGACAGTCGCGCTTCTCAATCACTCATGCGCATATCAAATTAAGTTACTGTACTAAAGCCGTTTTCAACATACCAGATGCACGAGTGACTGTCAAGTAGTCTAGATATTTTTTGTCAGTTTTGTATAAACTGGGCATATCAATTTTGGTTCTCTCTGCAAAATTTGATTTTTCCCGCCTCCTCTCTTGCATTTCTGGTTTCAGCCTGTTATTATGAAACTGTCCTCTGTGCAGAAGAGTGATAGAGTGCGCAAGGCAGCCAGCGGTTGCTTTGCGCATTTTTATGTCCTCCCGCTGTATGGGAGCCGAAACGAGGCGATGACCATGAATTGCACAAGCTTACTGGAGCTGCTGGCCGATGGGCCGGTTATCGCCGCGGTAAAGGACGACGCCGGACTGGAGGCCGCGCTGGAAAGTGATGTGGCTGTACTTTTTCTACTCTACGGTGATATCCTGACCATCGGCGAAAAGGTAGCCCGCATCCATCAGGCTGATAAGAAGGCCTTTGTCCATCTGGATCTCATCGACGGACTATCCGCCCGGGAGATCTCCGCCGACTTTATTGCCCGGTATACCGCCGCCGACGGTGTGATCTCCACCAAGGCCGCCCTTACCAAGCGGGCCAGAGAACTGGGGCTGGTGGCCATCCAGCGGGTCTTTTTGCTGGACTCCATGGCCCTGAAGAACGTGGAGCGCCATTTCTCCCAGGAATCCGCTGACTTAGTGGAGGTACTGCCCGGCCTGATGCCCAAGATTATCCGTCAGCTGTGCCAGACCACCGGAAAGCCCATCATCGCCGGCGGTCTGATCTCCGACAAGGAGGATGTAACAGGCGCCCTGGGCGCCGGAGCGGTGGCGGTTTCCTCTACCAACCCCGCCGTCTGGGCCATGTAAAATCAGATACCGTTGTTTCCGGAGTATGAGAGTGAAACAAAGCGGCCCCGCCGGGGCGGCTTTGTTTTGCTCTTTTTTGCTATGAAAAAGCATAGCAAAATTGGCCATGTGCCGCTTTCAGCGGCACGGCCATAAAATCAAAGCGCATGGGCCGGGACGGTCCATATGCTCATAAACTTCATGCGCCACAAGCCTTTGCCCGTTTTCGTGGTGCGCTCTTGGCGTATGAAGTTTCATGCCAGGAGGTTTTATTATGTATGACGTTCTCATTATTGGCTGCGGCATTACCGGCGCGGCGGCCGCCTTCCAGTTCTCCCGCTATCGTCTGAACGTAGCTGTTCTGGAGCGGGAAAATGACGTAGCCGACAGCACCACCAAGGCAAACTCCGCCATTCTCCATGCCGGATATGACCCCGAGCCTGGCACGCTTATGGCCAAACTCAACGTACGGGGTGCCGCCCTGGCAAAAGAACTGTGTGCCAAGCTGGACGTACCCTACCGGCAGTGCGGCTCCTTCGTGCTGGCCTTCTCCCCGGAGGAGGAGGCCACCCTCCGCACCCTCCAGCAGCGTGGCCAGGACAACGGCGTGCCCGGCTTGGAAGTGCTCACCGGCGACCAGGCCAGGGCCATGGACCCCAACCTGTCCTCCCAGGTAACCGCCGCGCTCTGGGCCCCTACCGCCGCCATCTGTTCCCCCTGGGAATACTGCCTGGCTCTGGCAGAGACCGCCGTACGCAACGGCGCCGACCTCCGGCTGGACACCGCCGTCACCGGTCTGGAACGGCTGGAGGACGGCTGGCTGGTCCACACCAACCAGGGTGATTTCCGCAGTCGGTATGTGATCAACGCCGCTGGTGTATCCGCCCAGACCATCCATGAGATGGCGGCTCCCGCCAGCTTTACCATCCATCCCTCCCGGGGTCAGTATTTCCTGCTGGACAAGAGCGAGGGGGACCGGGTGGGCCATGTGATCTTCCAGTGCCCCGGTCCCAGCGGTAAGGGCGTGCTGGTGGCCCCCACCGTCCACGGCAACCTGATCGTGGGCCCCAATGCCGACCCAGTCCCCGATGACGACGTGGGCACCACTTCCGACGGGCTGTCCTATGTGCGGAATACCGCCCTCAAGTCCGTGCCCTCGGTCAACTTCCGGGAGTCTATCCGCAACTTTGCCGGCGTGCGAGCCTCCACCGACCGTGGAGATTTTATCATCGAACTGGCTGCCCCCGGCTTTCTGGATCTGGCAGGCATCTGCTCCCCCGGTCTCACCGCCGCCCCAGCCATTGCGGAATATGCCGCCCAGCTGCTGGAGCGGGACGGGCTGGTGCTGGAAGAAAAGCAGACCTACTGCTGTCAGCGCCGCCGGGTCCGCTTCCACGACCTGTCCCCGGCGGAAAAGGCGCGGCTGGTGGAGCAGGACCCGGCCTACGGCCGTGTCATCTGCCGGTGTGAGACCATTACCGAAGGGGAGATTCTGGACGCCCTCCGCAGTCCCATCCCGCCCCGCTCGGTGGACGGGGTAAAGCGCCGGGTGGGCGCAGGCATGGGCCGGTGCCAGGGCGGCTTCTGCGGGCCCCGGGTGGTGGAGATCCTGGCCCGGGAGCAGCAGGTCAGTCCCGGCACCATTGTACAGGATAAAGCGGGCAGCTGGCTGCTGGCAAGCCAGACGAAGGGAGGCAATGACCATGTATGATCTGATCGTAATCGGCGGCGGCCCGGCTGGGCTGGCAGCCGCCTGTGCCGCCTGGGAGAAGGGCCTGAAGCATATCCTCATTGTGGAGCGGGACAAGGAACTGGGCGGCATCCTGAACCAGTGCATCCACAACGGCTTTGGCTTGCATTATTTTAAAGAGGAACTCACCGGACCGGAATACGCCGGACGGTTTATCAAGATGCTGGAGGACACCGGCGTGGAGGTGCGGCTGGACACCATGGTGCTCACCGTCACAGAGAACCGGCAGGTCCATATGGTGGGCAAGGATACCGGCTATCGCATTGAAGAGGCCAAGGCCATCATCCTGGCCATGGGCTGCCGGGAGCGTACCCGGGGAGCCATCGCCATCCCCGGTCAGCGGCCTGCCGGCGTCTTTACCGCCGGAGCGGCCCAGCGATACGTCAACATGGAGGGCTGGCTGCCGGGACGACGGGTGGTCATCTTGGGCAGCGGCGACATCGGCCTCATCATGGCCCGCCGCATGACTCTGGAGGGTGCCAAAGTGCTGGCCTGTGTGGAGGTTATGCCCTACTCCGGCGGCCTGAACCGGAACATCGTCCAGTGTCTCCATGACTACGACATCCCCCTCTACCTCTCCCACACCGTCACCGACATCCGCGGCCGGGACCGGGTGGAGCAGGTGGTGGTTTCCAAGGTGGATGAACGCCGCCAACCCATCCCCGGCACCGAGATGGTATTCGACTGCGATACCCTGCTGCTGTCGGTGGGCCTGATCCCGGAAAATGAGCTGACCCGCCAGGCGGGCATCGCCATCGATCCCCGCACCAATGGGGCGGTGGTCTATGAGAATATGGAGACCTCCCTCCCCGGCGTGTTTGCCTGCGGCAACGTGGCCCACGTCCATGATCTGGTGGACTTTGTTACCGCCGAGAGCCAGCGAGCAGGCGCGGCTGCGGCAGACTACGTCCTGGGCTCAGCCCCCTCCGATCCCGCCGCGCTGGAGGTACACACCGGTGACGGCGTGACCTACACCGTACCCCAGCACATCCGGCCCAACCGGGTGGCAAAAAATTGTGACCTTTTCTTCCGGGTCAACCGAATCTGTGGGGACAGTCAGATCCTTGTCAAGTCGGGGGATACTCTCATTGCCCGATTCCCCCGGGAGCATCTGGCCCCCGGTGAGATGGAGCACATCGTTCTGCCTAAGGTCCTGCTGGAGCGGGCCTCGGAAGCCATTACCGTATCCATTCAGGAGGTGGAGTCCAAATGAAAGAACTGATCTGCATTGTCTGCCCCAAGGGCTGCCACCTGAAGGTCGACGAGGAACAGGATTACCGGGTAACCGGAAATGGCTGTCCACGGGGCGAAGAATATGGTAAAATGGAGCTGACTCATCCCACACGGGTGGTCACCTCCACCGTCCGCTGCACCGGCGGCGCCCATCCCCGCTGCCCGGTCAAGACAGACGCGCCCATCCCCAAGGCGCTGATCATGCAGGCGGTCCGTTGTCTGGACGGGGTGGAGCTGACCGCACCGATTCATACCGGCGACATCGTGGTGCCCAACGTCTGCGGCACCGGCGTTTCCTTTGTAGCCACACGCGATCTGTGACCGCAGCGCTGCGGAATATCGGGAGGCATTGTTATGGAAAAGTATATCCTGTCCCTGGATCAGGGTACCACCAGTTCCCGGGCCATTCTCTTTGACGGGGAGCAGAACATCATCGGCATCAGCCAGAAGGAATTTACCCAGATCTATCCCCAGGAGGGCTGGGTGGAGCACGACGCCATGGAGATCTGGTCCTCCCAGTACGCGGTGATGATGGAGGTCATCGCCCAGTCCGGCGTAGACCCCGCCCACATCGCCGCCATCGGCATCACCAACCAGCGTGAGACCACCATTTTGTGGGACAAGGTCACCGGCCGCCCCATCTGCAACGCCATCGTGTGGCAGTGCCGCCGCACCGCCGGCATTGTGGATCAGCTGATGGCTGACGGGCTGGGGGACCACATCCGCAAAACCACCGGCCTGATCCCCGATGCCTACTTCTCCGCCACCAAGATCAAATGGATGCTGGATCATGTGGAGGGAGCCCGGGAGAAGGCCCGCCGGGGCGAGATTCTCTTCGGTACGGTGGACACCTGGCTGCTGTGGAAGCTCACCGGCGGGGCAGCCCACGTCACCGACGTGACCAACGCCTCCCGCACCATGCTCTACGATATCCATAAGCTGTGCTGGGACGACACCCTGCTCCACGCCCTGGATATTCCCAAGGCCATGCTGCCCGAAGTGCGCTCCTCCAGCGAGATCTACGGCTATACCGAAATCCAGGGCGTCAAGGTGCCCATCGCCGGTATTGCTGGCGACCAGCAGGCCGCTCTGTTCGGTCAGACCTGCTTTGAGCCCGGCGACGCCAAAAACACCTACGGCACCGGCTGTTTCCTGCTGATGAACACCGGCTCGGTCCCCTGTGAGAGCCGCAACGGCCTTATCACCACCATTGCCGTGGGCCGGGACGGCGGCGTCCAATACGCTCTGGAGGGCTCCGTCTTTGTGGGCGGAGCGGTGATCCAGTGGCTGCGGGACGAGATGCGTTTCTTCACCGAGAGCCGAGATGCGGAGTATTACGCCCAGAAGGTCGCCGACAACGGCGGGGTGTACCTGGTGCCCGCCTTCACCGGCCTGGGCGCCCCCTACTGGGATATGTACGCCCGGGGCACTCTGGTGGGCTTGACCCGCGGCACCCGCCGGGAGCACATCATCCGGGCCGCCCAGGAATCCATTGCCTACCAGGTAGCCGACCTGGTTCACGCCATGGAGTCAGACACCGGCGTACCTCTCACCCAGCTGAAGGCCGATGGCGGCGCCAGCCGAGACCAGTTCCTGATGCAGTTCCAAGCCGATATCATTGATCGTGAGGTGCGCCGTCCCGCTATCCGGGAGACCACCGCCCTGGGCGCGGCCTACCTGGCCGGTCTGGCTGCCCATGTGTGGCAGGACACCGACGAGATTCGCCACCTGTGGATGTGCGATACCGCCTTTGAACCCCGTATGACCGCCCCGGAGCGGGAGCGGCTGCTGGCCGGCTGGCACAAGGCAGTGGGCCGCAGCCGGGACTGGAGCCGCTGAAACCTCCTATTTTAAAAAGAAAAACGTCCGGCCATGCTGTAAATTTACAGCATGGCCGGACATTTTTTATATTTAGGCTTGAGACAACTGACGGCTCCTCAGCAATGCCTGCACCGGTGCTCCGATCAGGCGGCCAAACAGCCTTGCAATGGTCCCCACCAGCAGGGCAGAAATGAAGGTACCCTCCCGAACTCCGGTCAGGGTATGGAACAGCAGCAGCCCCAGCACCGCCGCCGTGGCCGCCATAGTCACATCCACCACCACCTTGGTCTTTCCAAAGTTGGTGTTCCAGCGAGTGGAGATGGCCTTTACTGTACACTCGCCCGGCAGCATGACCACATTGGCCACCACCTCAATGAACACACCAAAACCCAGCACCAGGCAGCCCAGCAGCAGCGAGCAGACTTTAGCGGGATAGGTCTGGGGGTCCACAAACCAGAACAGCGCCATGGACAGGTCGATGAATACAGAAAAGATAGGGATCACCGGCAGCTGAAGCAAAAACTGCTTGGGAAAACGCTTCCCCAGGATAATCAGCTGAATGGCAATCAACAGCAGGCTGAAAAACAGGGTAAACATCCCCAGTGACGGGGGAAACCGAATGCTCAGCACATAGGGGACGCTGGTAATGGGCGACGTACCCAGGTTGGCTCTGGTGGTCAGGGCGACCCCCAGAGAATTGACGAACAGTCCGAATAAAAACAACACATATCTCCGGACCAGCTCTGCTTTGCTCACTGCAAACCCTCCATATCGGTCATATTCGCGCACACCTTGTAGAGGCAGTCCAGCAGTTGAGCCCGCTGTTCCTCGCTCAGTCCAGCCTGTACTACCTCCGACTGCCGCTCCATGGTCTGGCGCACCTCTCTCTGTTTGGCCCATCCCTGCTCTGTCAGATAGACGTGGAGGGACCGCCGGTTGCCATCCTCATTGCAGCGCCGGATCAGGCCCTTTTCCTCCATGCGGTTGAGCAGCCCGGTCAGCGTGGCCGGGTCGATCTGGCATCCGGCCGCAATCGCTTTCTGTACGCTGCCGTCGTGGCGGCCCAGGTAGTCCAGCACTTTGGGCTGGCCGGCCGTCAGGCCAGACCCGTTCAGTTCCGCCATCACGCTGCGCTGAAACAGCGATTGCGTCGCCATCAACAGATAGTGGAAGCTGCGGTCCATATGGCTCCTCCCCCAAACAGTTTTGTTCCAAACAATTTGTATGCAAATATTTTAGCGCGATTTCCTTTTGCTGTCAACCATGCACCTTGGACAAAAGGAGCGCTCACGTTGAGACATTTTTGTGTGCTCTGCCTGCAAAAAAACGCTTACGAAAGCCTTTTAAAAATGCTAAAATGAACCTATAATAGGCAGTCGCAGTGAAGGAAAGTAACGAGACGGGCGTTTCGTTGCTTTCCTTTTTTGTTGCTGTCCAAACTGTTTGGAGAGGAGACCCCAAATGCCTAAAACAAAACTGCAAAATGTGATCTTTACCATTATCATGGCCGTTATCATGGTATACGGTATGATCGTCTACAACGTAGCTCTCAATACCGGCGGCGTTACCAATCAGACCTTCCTGCTGGCCCTTCATGAGCTGCCCATCATGGCGCCCATCGCCTTCCTGCTGGAGTTCTTTGTGGTAGAAAAGCTGGCCACCAGACTGGCCTTTTCCTTCATGCGGCCCACCGACCGCCCCCAGTTCATTACCTACGCCATCTCCACCATGATCGTGTGCATCATGTGCCCCACCATGAGCCTGATTGCCACCCTGCTGTTCAAAGAGTCCAGCTTCGGCACCTGGGTCCACACCTTCGGCTGCAATATGCCCATGGCACTGATTTGGCAGCTGCTCTACTGCGGTCCTCTGGTCCGGTTGATCTTCCGCACCCTGTTCCGCCGTCAGCTGGCCAAGGCCTGACCCTTTATCCACACTAAATGCCCTGTGGGCGCCGTTCTCACGGCGCCCACAGGGCATTTTTATCCGGTATTCAATTCTCCAGGTTGTCCCCCGCCTGATCCACCCTAGACTCCAATGCTGCAATCATCTTGGTGAGCCAGGCGGGAATGGGGGCCCCCAGAGCGCCGGCGTTCTCGATAATGCTGCCGGCCTCGGTGAGGATGTACCAGATGACCACCAGAGGGCAGAGCAGCACCGTGTAGGTGAATGGCAGCTCCACTCCGGGCACGTTGCCCAGTAGATGGCCAATAACTGTATCGAGAATGGCCGCCACGATGACGGCTACCACGCTGCCCAGCTTGTGCCAAATGCCGTCCCGGGCGGTCTTGCTGGACCACTCCCCCGCCCGCAGGGCGGCAGCGGAGCCGGTGGCGTAGTCGATGAGCATACAGCCCACCCAGGCCACCACTACCCACCCAAACCAGCCCCACAGGGCGGTGAGGGCTGCACAGAGGGCGGCCACCGCCGCTTTGAAGGAATTGATGTGCTCCATGTCAGGCTCCTTTCCCGGGCAGCAGCCCCAGCCGGTCCAGCACCACGGCGGCCTCCTGCCGGGTGAGCTGGTCCCTGGGCCGGGTGCCGTCGAAGATCCCAGCGGCAGCCGCCTTGCTCCATGCCTCCCTGGCCCAGCCGTCGGGCTGGTTGGGCTGTCCGCTCTCCTCCTCCGGCTCCTTGACCTCCAGCCCCAGATAGTCGCAGATCCCGGCGCAGGTGGCCCGGGCCAGCTTGTCCCGGTAGGCGGCGTCCTTCAGCAGGGCCAGGTCCTGGTCGTTGGTGTGGAACCCGTACTCCAGCAGCACTGCCGGGGCGGTGGTGGAGGCCAGCACCGTGTACATCTCGTGGGCCAGCCCGCTCCCCCACAGCACCACACCGGCGGCCCGGATACGGCTGATGATGGCGGCGGCCAAACGGTTCCGGGCCGCCGTCTCCGGGGGCGCGGAGGTGAAGGCCACAAACCCCCGGGCAGAACTCCCGGCGGCGTTGGAGTGGAGGGAGACGAACAGGTCCGCCCCCGCCCGGTTGCTCACCGAGGCCCGGGCGCTGAGGCCGGGATAGTCGCTCTTCTGATCTCTGGTGCCCACCACGGTGATCCCCTTGCCCTCCAGCAGAGGCCGCAGGCGGGTGTACAGATCCCAGGTAAACTCACATTCCTTGTAGCTCCCATCCAGAGAGCCGTTGGCGCACCCAGGCCCGTGGCCCGGGTCCAGGCATACAACAGGCTTGCTCACAGGCTTGTCCTCCTTGTCCGGCGGGGTATCCGCCGGTTCTTTCTTCACATATACGATGATGTAATTATGGCATTTCCGGCCATCCCCCTTGATGGTCTGGCCGTCAAACCAGCACTGAGCGGACCCGCCGCCGTCCCCCATGACGAAGGAGGTGCAGCCGTCAGCGGCCATGTCGTCCCGCAGGGCCTCCGGGGTGCGGGCGTCCGCTGTCCCGTCCTGGGAAGCGTACAGCCGCAGATAGCCGGGTTTGGTTCCAATACCAGCCCTGCCACGCTTGCCGCCCTGTCCCACCTTATCATAGCTGGGCTTTTCCACAGGGCCGTTGGGTCCGATGAGGCAGGTGGTGGACCAGAAGTTGTCCTTGGCATCCCGGTCCAGTGTCAGCATAATATCGGGGCCGCTGTCCCAGGCATAGCCGTAGGAGCTCCACGGCTTGGGAGAGATCCATTCCCCATCCGCCTTCAGCAGCGGGCAGGCGGAACCATCCCGGTTCCACATACCGCCAGTGACCACATACGCCTTACAGTCCCTGCGCTTTTTCTGGGCCTGAGCGGAAACCTGAGCAATGGAATAGCGGAATTTGTTGAGAAACAACTCTACAGAGGCGACGGAAGTCAGCGGTATATCAATTATCTTTTTCATGGCGTTTCCTCTTGCATTTTGTACGCAGCCTCTCCGACTGCACCAGGAAGCTTCTTACCAGGAAGAGAAAATACAGTGTCACGGAGAGCCCCCGGCTCCACTACAGCCGTACCATCCTCAAGTGGCATTTGGGTATCAGGCGGTAATTTAACACAGAACCCTTCTGCCTCATCCGGCGGGCACTCCTGGTATGCGCCGTTGTCCCCGAGGAAGATGTGGACGATAGTGGGAGATACGCCGATCTCCCGGCCGTCCTGCATCACGCGATAGCTCATAACTTCACCCCCAATTTACGGCATATGGTATAAAGGTCAAGGATAGATGCCCGGAAAAAGGCATCCGAGAAGAGGATCGTCTCCGGGTCGTCCTGGACAAAGCGGCGAAAAAACGCGTCGGTGCGGATGACGGACTTTTGCAGCTCAGACAGCTTTGGGCCGAAAGCGATGTGCCTGGTGATGTCCCCCCGCTCCAGCCCCCGCCCGTCTCCATCTGGCGCAAAATGCTCTTTGGCCGCCTGGCTGGCCGCCAGGCAGACCGGACGGCCGTGCTGGAAAAGGACGCCCCGGATCTCCTCCAGCCGCTCTCCCCTCTTGATGGTCGCAGGCCCGCCAAGGGCCGAGCGGTCGAATGTCTTATGTGCGATCCAGTTCATACCCGGCACCTCACACGCAGAAAGCCGGTGAGATCCCAAGGCAATAATTGGCATTGACGTATATGCCTACGCCTGAGCCAAAGCCCATAAACTGAGTAGAGCTACTCGGATTGGGAGATCGCAAAAGAAATTTTGCATCTACTGACGTATCATTAGATTTGTTTCTCCCTTGCTCGTTTCCATTTTTATAATATTGGTATTGCGCTGTTTTTTGCGCTTCGTAGGTGTTCATCGAACCAGTTCCTCTGAGCTCATGGACGTTCAGCAAAAAATAAGTATCGACCGTTGACGTGACGTTTGACTCCACACTACCGCTGCCTCCGCCAGCATTATCAGTATATTTTGTTACAGTTTTAAGTGCTGCAACAAGATCGGATGGACTTGCGGACAGCAAGCTTTTATCTTCCCCGTTTAGAGTGCCAGTACGCATAGTACATGATTCCCATCCCCCAGAATTAGTATTGATCATATTCATCCTGGTTAGAGTCGATTGGCTCGAATCATTTACATACAGATTATACGCACCATTGCTAAATGCAATATGTGTACCGTCAGACAGTTGCGTAAAGCCGAACTCAAAGTGTATCCGTTTATCGCCTTCTAACTCTTTGTTATGATTAAACCCTATGATATAGGCATAATATGTGCCCGCAGACACTTGATACGAGGTCCACGGACCGCCCCATGCGCCTAATGTAACTGCCTTCCGATCCCCCACGCTCCAGAGGAGGTCGGCGATCCCCTCATCACTGGCCCACCGGATAAAGTCCCACGGGCAGCTGTCGAGCACGCTGGGGGTGGCCGGGATGGTGCCGTCGTATCCGAGCATGCGAATGTATGCCGGGAAGGCATCTGCTTTGATCTGCTCAGTGACGGGAGTGTTATCGCGGATCGCATCGGCGATATCGTCAAACAGGGAGGTCAATGTGGTATGTACATTTGCCATTGTGGTCCCCCCTTAATAGCTTGCCGCCATGGCGTCACCGATTGCGGACTGGATGGCCGCAGGAACACCGATATCATTGAGGATCTCCGCCGCTGTCCTGTGGTACACCCATCCATCCTGATCCTGGACGCAGATCTTAGTCGCCGCGCCGCTCAGATGGTTGTCCGCTGTCCCATGGAGCCATGTGCCCGTGAGGTATTGGCCAGTCAGATTCCCGGTCAGCGTTCCTCCGGAGAGCGGAAGAAACGGCGCATTTTTCAGCGTGACAAGCGCGGCGTAAAACTCTGCTTCCGTCCCGGTGTATCCCGCCTCAGCAGCGGATTGATAAGCGGATTTTCCGGGCGATCCGTCGGCGCCTGCCGGCCCCTGCGGGCCTGTCGGCCCCTGTACGCCCTGGATTCCCTGAGGGCCCTCCGGTCCCTGTTCTCCGGGAACACCTTTTTCGCCCTGCGGGCCTTGTGGGCCGGCCGGGCCGGCGTCACCCTTTTCGCCTTTTTCCCCTTGGGGACCCACAGGACCAGGCTCACCCGGATCTCCCTTGGGGCCCTGTGGGCCAGGCTCACCTTGTCTCCCAGGGTCTCCTTTGTCACCCTTTTCGCCCTTCAACGACGCAAGCTGCTCCGGGGTGAAATCATCATAAGTGAATGGATCTCCCTTTTCGCCTTTCTCGCCAGGTGCTCCTTGCGGGCCAACAGCACCGGCAGGTCCCTGTGGGCCGGTTTCTCCCGTGGGGCCTTGGGGTCCTGCTTCGCCTTGCGGACCCTTTTCTCCTTGAGGGCCGGTCTCTCCGGGGTCACCTTTTTCGCCCTGCTCGCCCTGTGGACCTTGGGGACCGGCAGGGCCGGGGTCACCTTTGTCACCCCTTTCGCCCTTCAACGACGCAAGCTGCTCCGGGGTGAAATCATCATAAGTGAACGGTTCGCCCTTTTCGCCTTTCTCACCAGGCGCTCCTTGCGGGCCAACAGCACCGGCAGGTCCCTGCGGGCCGGTTTCTCCCGTGGGGCCTTGGGGTCCTGCTTCGCCTTGCAGGCCTTTTTCCCCTTGAGGTCCTGCCTCTCCGGGGTCACCTTTTTCGCCTTTCACACCGCGCTCTCCTTGATCTCCCTTGGGTCCCTGAGGACCGGTATCACCTTTCTGCCCCTGCGGGCCAGGCTCGCCTTGGGGACCTGCCGGCCCCTGAGGGCCTTCAGGCAATTCAGGCATCGGCAATTCCGACTTGATGTATTCTTTTGTTTTCAGATCCCAAGTCAGCCAGAATCCCTCATCGCCCGGGATCGGAGGATGGGCGTTAAGTTCCCGGATGACCGCCTCAGCCTGGGAAAACTCTGTGGGCACTTCCGGCCACTGTGCGTCACCGGACAGGCTTTCCGGTACAAATACCCGGATCGCATTGGTGTGCCGGACCTTTTCTCCCTGTGTGGCCCGCAGTTGAAGAACATAGTATCCGGACAATGCCAGTATCTCAGCTGTAAGGATCACAGACAGGCTGTTTTCTCCCTGGCTCAGGCGAACAATATCCAGGTTTTTGCCTGCCTGCACCAGCAGATCCCAAGTCCAGCCCTCCGGGATAATTCCTTCCACTCTCAATTCCCGAGTCAGATTGTCATACTGTCGGGCCAATACCTTTCCTTGGTTTAAAATGCGCCAGTTGTCAAACTTGATCATAGCACTACCTCCCACCTATAGCGGCTCTCATAAAAATGATGTATGTTTTCATACACCCAGGCAGAAAATTATTCTATTGCCGCCTGCTGAGCCGCCACAACATCCAGCAGCGCGTCAATCTCCTCGCCTGAATATTTGGATGTGTAGTACTGAGTGGGCTCCTCTGCTGCTCTCAGTCCCTTCACCGCGGCCTCCAATTCTGAAAGCCGTTCCTCAACTCATTTTACGGCTTTCGCCGGATCTCACGGTCTCCCCCTGGGTGCTCCGCAGCTGGAGCTGGTAGAACCCGGACAGGGTCTGAGTAGCGTTTGCCTGCCCATCGGCATCCACCAACAGCACCCGCAGCCGGCAGCTGGTTGCCAGCACATAGGCCAGATTGACGGCGGTGGTGGTCTTGCCCACCCCGCCCTTTCTATTCACGATTGCAAAAGTCTTCATGCACGAACACTCCTATCTGTTTTCCATCGGGAAGCACTCCCGGATGGTCTCATTGCCCACTTTGGCTTCCGCCATGTAATACCGCCGGGCCGGATGGATGTAGACGATCCGGCCAGTCACCGACCGCAGCTTGCGCATTTTGTTGGCCCGCTCGCCGCTGAGCTCATGCTCAAAGGCCGCCGGGGTCCATGTGATCTTCTCGCCTATCCTCATGCTGATCCTCCTCCAGAGCCTGGACTGCCAGAGTCAGCGCCTGGGCCACCTGCAGGTGATCCGCTGGGAAGCTGCTGGCCCGTGCCAGGGCCTCCCGGCGCAGGATCTCCAGCCGCAGCAGCTGGGCCGCTCTGGCTTTGTCCATGCTGGTCTCCTTTCTCGCGGAATGGATCGTCCGGATCCTCCATGATCTCTGTGAACTGCACCTGCTTGTACTCCGGCTCCCGCCGTTTCCTGGGGGCTGGAGCGTCCACCACCGACTCATACAGCCGCTGATGGGCGCCGTCAAAGGCCAGATAGATCTTGCCGGTCTCGCCCTCCTTGTTCTTGGCGATGTGCAGGATCCGCCGGCTATGTGGGGTGTCCTCCTCCTTGTAGAGCAGCATGGCCACGTCGGCATCCTGCTCGATCTGCCCGGACTCCCGCAAGGAGGCCAGTGTGGGGGCCTTCACCCCGTCCCCGCCCTTCTCTGGCCGGGACAGCTGGGACAGGGCCACCACTGTGATGCCGGTGCTCTGGGACAGCTGATGCAGCCCGATGCTGATCCCAGCCACCTCTTCGGCCCGGCTGCGCCGCTTATCCCCCTGGATGAGCTGTAAGTAGTCGATGAAAATGGCGTCATACCCCCGGCTGAGGGCGGAGGAGCGGATCTCGTCAACTGTCATGCCGCTGGCAGGCACCCATTCCAAGGCGGGCTGGATGAGCCGCTTGGAGGCCATCGCCAGGGCCTTGTAATCCTCCTCGGTCAGTTCCGAGCGCTTGATCCTGCCGAAGTCCAGCCTCATGTTGTAGGCGATGAGGCGGTCCTCCAGCTTTGCCTCGCCGGTCTCCAGGGAGTAAAAGCCCACCTTCCGCCCCAGCTTAGCCCAGTGCCAGGCGAACTGGATGGCCAGCAGGGTCTTGCCGGCGGAGGCGTAGCCTCCCAGTACCACCATATCCCCCCGGTCCACAAAGAGCCGGTCATTGAGCTTGTCCAGCCCCCAAGTGAGATACTCCTTCCTGGTCTTGTGCCTGTCGTAAAAGTCCAGCAGCGCCTGCTCCATAGTGACGTAGCGCAGCCCCGGCTTGTCCACCATCAGGGCATTGCCGTCGGCCAGGCACTTGGCTGCATCCTCCAGGCTACCCGCCTGGGCCAGTCGCTCCCCCAGCAGGCAGAGCTGATAGAGCCGGGCCTGCTCCTTGAGTACGGCCACATACTCCCAGATGTTGGACGCCGTCGGGGTCTTGTCCATTAGGTTGATGAGGTACTCCCGCCAAGGCTGCTGCTCCGACGCTCCCAGCAGGGGGAGCAGCAGGATAGGGTCTACCGTCTGCCCCGTCACAAACAACTGGCGGATGGCCTGATAGGTCATGCGGTGCCTGGGGTTGACGAAGTCCCGGTCCTGTACCTGGGCCAGCACCTCCCCCACCAGCTCCGGTGAGATGAGCAGGGAACCCAGTACCGCCTCCTGGGCGGCCTCCATGTCCTGGATCACCATACCGGCACACCGTCCCTCTCAACCACCCGCTGAGGCGACGGCGTCTGCGTCTGAGGCTGGGCCGGTACATCCTCCCACCGGCGCTTGCGCAGCCACCGGCAGGCGTATGGGATACCAATGCCCCGCTGCCACTCCTCGCTGGCCTTCTGCCGGGCCAGCGCCCGGGCCATCCGGTCGATGAGGGCGTCATCCGGCTGGAGCTTGTCCCACTCCTCCACGGCCCCCATCCGGTCCTCCCCTCTTGGGTAGTAGTCCCAGAAGGCCTCAAACCGTTCCGGCTTCCAGGTGGGGATTGACTTGGACCTCCGCTGCCGCTTTTTCCGCTGGGGCCTGTCCCCCTCTGGGGGACTATGGGGGTTTATTAAGTCTTTATTTGATATATCTTTATTTAATTGCGTCGGATTTTCCGACGACGGTTTTTCCAATGTTGGTTCAACCGTCGTCGGTTTTCCCGACAATGGTTCTTCTTCCACCATAGTCGGGTTTTCCGACAATGGCTCAGCCTGGTCCCGGATGTTGTAGATCACGCCGGTGAACTTGCCACCCTCGCCATGGGAGCGGGTGCGGGTCAGATAGCCCGCTTGTTCCATCTCTCCCAGGGCGGAGCGGATGGCATCCCGGCCGCAGCCGGCCACCGTGGCCAGCCCGGCCACGCTGTAGTCCCAGGTCTCCGGCAGGGACAGAATGATGGCAAACAGCCCCTTGGTCTTGAGGGACAGCCCGGTATCCCGCAGGATGCCGTTGGGCAGCACGGTGTACCCAACACTGCGCTGGACACGGATCACATCCGACATGTACCGTCACCTCCATCCTCCTGCAACCGGATCCATCGCAGGTCGTAGCGTTTACACAGCCCCGCCATAGCGACCGTAGAACCGCAGCCGCTCAAATATGTACGTCCCTGACAGATCTCCATACGGCCGACATAGTACCGCTCGCTGCGGGCCTGTGTCTTGGGGATCATGTGCAGGACAATGAGCTCACCGTCATGGGGGCCCAGCTGGCCTCGTCGCCGCAGATCCATCGGTGCCCATCGCTCAGCACTCCACATACCCAGCACCCCCTTGTAAAATCCGGCCATTTGTGGTATGATAATTATGGTTTTCATGCACGAAACCATCGTTTGGCCTCTCTGTCTGCGCCCACAGACAGGGGGGCCTTTCTTTTTGCCTAATCATGAGACGCACCCCGCTCTCTCTGTTCCCGGATGGCGCGTCCATCCCGGATAAATCCCAGGATCATCCGCAGCACATCATCCGGCAGAGTATGGGTCTCAAGGTATGTACTCAGGTCCTCACAGATGGACCCATCCGCCATGATATTGGTTACCTTTACCTTGCTCATATCGACCATTGCGCGCCACCTCCTTTTTCCATTTATGCTGCCGCCTGGTTGTCCTATGAGGACTCCCGGGCGCACCGCAGCTCCAGCGCGGCCTCCACGATCTCCTGCAGGTCCTCCAGGATGGCGTCAAACTCGGGCCGCTCCTGGGCATCAATGACGTTGTCCTCCGCGATCCGCAGCAGTCGCCGGTCGGCATGGGACTCCGCAAAGGCAAAAATCCGGTTGGTCAGCTTGGCGCTGGCCTATTTATCTACCTCCCGCCCTGTGATATACTGATAAAGCGGGAAGGAGGTATATTCATGATTCGGTCTCAGCGTGAATATAAACGTGCAATGCGAAAGATGATTAAACGAGTGCAAAGTGGTGAAATAATCGACTCGTGGAATGAGAGTTTTGAAGATATGGAGATATTGGCCGACTGTATCTTAGCGGGGTATATAAACGGAGAAGTTTTTCACGATGGGGAAGTAATTCGAACAATGGACGGAAAAATTCATCCCACTATTTTTAACTCTCATATTCCCTTAAAAGGATTGGCCTTTCTTCGCCCACAAGTTGACTGGAAATTTATTATTCCAACAATCATTTCTGCCGTTGCCCTTTTATGTTCTTTGTTTGGACCTCTAAGTAGCCCTCAAGATCAACATCCGCGAGAATCGTCAGTTCTACAACAGGTGATGCCTGCCCGCGATAATAAATCGTACAACTGACTGTTTGTTCCATAATCGGGAGGCCGTCCAGTTCAAAGATACCTCTTTGTGTATCGATCTTTAGATGGCGCAGTTTGCCCTCCAACCTACTCACTCCCTTGTAAAATTCGGCCATTTGTGGTATCATAATAGCGGTTTTCATGCACGAAACCATCGTTTGGCCTCTCTGTCTGCGCCCACAGACAGGGGGGCCTTTCTTTCTGCCTACTCATGAGACGCACCCCGCTCTTTCTGCTCCCGGATGGCGCGTCCATCCCGGATAAATCCCAGGATCATCCGCAGCACATCATCCGGCAGAGTATGGGTCTCAAGGTATGTACTCAGATCCTCACAGATAGAGCCATCCGCCATGATATTGGTCACCTTGACCTTGCTCATATCGACCATTGCGCGCCACCTCCTTTTTCCATTTATGCTGCCGCCGGGTTGTCCTATCCCACCCAGTTTGGCATCCAGTTTGGAAGACCTGCGGCGATGACGAACACGGCCAGCAGCCTAACGCCGCCCTTAATGGTCTCCAGGTACCACTGGCGCCGTTCCCGGCGGGTCATGGCCTCCCACTCACGCTTGGTCATACATCGATACCTCCTTTGATGTGTCACTCATCGCAGAAACGCAGCTCCAGATAGCTTTGAGCAAGATCTCCCATTGCCTCAACAATCTCGTTATAGTCTTCCTTCTCCTCATGATCGACTTGATTATCTTCCGTAATCTCCAGCAGCCGCTCTAATGAGTGTTTTTTGATGAACCGGTTAACGCGGTTGGCAAATCGAATCGCTGCCTCCATCCGGGTGCGCGGCTGGATCATCGGGATGATACTGGCCGCCAACTCGTCGTGTAGATTGACGTGCTGAACCGCCAGCCACTGGGTATTGTAAACAGTCACCATCCGGGATACGACATGATTGGGCGGTATCCGTTGGCCGGTCTCGTAGGCCCGCACACTCTCCACGCTGATACACAGCCTCTCAGCTGCCGCTTCCTGGGTGATATCGGCTACAGCTCGTGCGTTTTTATAGATATTCCGGTAGTCTCCCGGCATGGTTATCTCCTCCTGGTTGGGTTAAAATGATTGTACAGATCAGCTGGCGTCCCGCTCCTCCGGACTGTCCCGGCCATAGAGGGCGTCGATGGAACAGTTCAGCAGATCAGCCAGAGCGGGTAGCTTATCCGCATTGGGCATGGCCAGGCCCACTTCCCACTTTCGCACGGCGACCTTAGTTACCCCCAACCGGTCTGCCACCTGGATCCTGGTCAGGCCCATGGCCTCTCTATGTTCTCTGATCCTCATGAAGCCTCACCTCCTTTTAGGCTTGTTCGCCTCTGTTCTATGTGATAAAATGGAACCACAGGTTTCCGGCTGGCAGACTACGCCGAGCCAAGCCCTATACAGGGAAGGTGTAACGACTGGACACGGAGCATCCCACCGGGATGAAGGCACAGTCTGAACTCATAGGTAACTATGAGAGGCGGGCAGAAATGACCCGTCCCTGCTTTACAGCAGAGTAACAATGTGGATGTCCATCAGCGATATTTCTGGTATGTCTAAGGCCCTTTGTGACTACGAAGGCATTGGCTCTGCCCTGCGCGAAGCTAATGGCCTCCTGGATGGTATTACCGGAGCGATCCCCAGCATTTCTTGTACCTATGGTCCCATGCTCTCCAATGATGAGGTGAATTATCGCCCTGCCGCCTGGCAACAGGCGGTCTGTACTCCGTAAATTCGGCGGATACCTGCCTGCCGGTAAACCTGTGGTTTGCTACGGGTTAATCATAACAATGTGGTGATACATCATGATAAGCAACGAGGAGCGACGCTTTCTTTTTTGGCTAAATAAGCAACCAGAACCCATCTCCAAAGGTACAATGGCTAAGCTATCCGCACCGGAGTATTCTTCTTCCCGCATTGACTCACTTTATGAGCGAGACTATCTTCTACGAACTCTGTCCGTAGAAAACAATGAGGTTGCGGGATTATACGCCATAAGCGATAAAGCGCGAGCCGTTTTGCAGGAAGGAAACAGGATCGCCCGTGAAAAGGCCGTCGAATGGATCCGTTACATTATCACAACGGCGATTGCTGTACTTGCTCTGATCCGCACGTTTCTTTAAACAGGTCTGGATGATCCGGGACATAGTAGACACCTGTACATCCCAGATCTGCGATCAGGCATTTTTGTCCTGTCTGCCGCTCCAGCAATTCGCGCAGCTTTTGTTTTACTTCAGCGGGAATGTCGTACGGATATGTTAAAAACAGCATCGCATCTCCCCCCCTTCGTGCTTTCTGGTAAACCTGTGGCTTGCTGCGGATTAATCATAAATTCTCAATTGAGGTGTAGCGTAATATGAAGGCTCGATTTTATCTTCACTTTGAGACAAAACCGACGTACGCCGAACTGGAAAAGCTGTTTCAAAAGTGCGAGGAATATGAACCCGTCCTAGGCACATCTTACTTGATCTCTGTACACTTAGATGATTTTCATGAGCCATTTCGGGACATCGTCCGGGATTGTTTCCCGCATAGCCGTTTTGTGTTAGCAAAGGTCAGCAACTTCTATGAATACACCGAGTGTCCATACATCAAAGTTACGTGGGGGCCGACTCATTGAACAACTCCAGCTCATCCATGAGTTCCATAAATTTCCCCACCAGTTCTTGTGGGATATATGCTTCTCCGCAAATACGGGCACTGTTCCACTGGAGTTCATAACTGACTCGCCCTAGCACGATGGCGGGATAATTTTCCATGTTTTTCTCCCCCCTTCCTGCTTGCCGGACAACCTGTGGTTTGCTACGGGTTAATGGTGATTTTTCAAATTCCTCCCAACGAAAGGAGGTGAGGAAAATGTTTTGCCCGTTTATCAACGGAGAGTGCCGGGAAGATTGTACCTTCCGGCACCTTGCAAGATCCAGTACAGGAGGCATGAAAAGCAATACCTCTCTGTGTGTCTTGGCTATTGCAGCAGATCAGCTGGATCAGTACATCCTGATGCGGACCATGGAAGCTGAGGATCATAACTCGTAATCCAGGCCGGGGACAAACTGCACTGCTGCGGTCCCTTCAATGGTTCTTCCACATCGGAGCAAAATGGCTTTGGCCTGCCGCACAGTGCAGTTTTCCTGCTCCAGCAGTTGGATGATCTTATCATGGATTTCCGTCTGCTTTTCAAAAGTCAGTTCTTCCACCTCCGCTCACCCCCTTCCTGCTTGCCGGTAAACCTGTGGTTTGCTATGGGTTAATCATAAATTTCTTTCAACGAAAGGACATAAAAATGACGAGGTTGTTTTATGAAAAGATGCTGACAGATAGATTTCCCAACTTACAATGGGTACGGGTATGCACTTCCGCCCCTTATACTGTTACGGTATACGCCTGTGATGCCAACCTGGATTTGGATGAAAGCACAATCTCTCAGATACAGCGTTTTTTGTCAGAGATGGGCATGGCCTCATGTATTCACAAGGTTAAGCATTACTTCGAGCTGCAAAACGATGAGGTTTTTCCCATCGGGCAAATTCCTGATCGCGTTAAAAGTGTGGCGCTGAAAGGGGCAGTAAGCTACACTGGGATACAAGCTGCCTTGAATGCTGCATTCCCTCCCATTGACCCGGAACGAATTGAAGTTGATAAAAGCGTCGTTACTTTTCACTTGCGAAAAGAAGAATATTGGACGCCTTACCAGAGAAGGTTTGCGGAATTGATGCTTACTGAGATTTTACCAGTAGGTTCAACCGCAAAAGTGGATACCGGCGTTTCAACGTCCTGAATCAATAGTAGAGACCGTCACCTCTTGCCCAATCGGGATCTGGGATGTGCAGGCATCTAAATACCGCTTACGCACGAGTTTTGGATCACGTCCCTCACAAACCATCAAAGTAATATGTACGCATCCTGGAGATGTCTGGATGACCTTTTTCTCTACGCCCGGGATTTCGATAGACTGAAAGAACATTCTGCTTCCGGCTGCTGAAACCACATATCCCCCCCCTTCCTGCTTGCCGGTAAACCTGTGGTTTGCTACGGGTTAATCTTAATTCCTTAATCAAGGATTGTCAATGTATTTATCCTTGTTTAAGTATTTTCCGCATAGTGCATAATTCTTAATTAAGGAGTGATGCCGCTTGGATGCTCAACTTTTTGTGCAAAACATCAAATACTACTGCAATCTACGGGATGTAAAACCTACGGTTGCGTGTCGAGAAAGCGGCGTGGGCAGTAGTTTTATCAACAACGTGGAACGCGGTCAAACCCCTTCCGTCGCAAAAGTCCAAATGCTGGCTGAGTATCTTGGCGTCACCACTAGCGATCTCTTGGGTGAAAAAATATCGCCCGCTGGCCTACCGGCCAACGGGCGTGAAGAAGAATTTACTCAGTTGTTCAGCCAGCTCACGCCGGATCAGCAGGAGCTTGTTCTTGCTCAGCTAAAAGGGATCGTAGACGCGAAAGATAAGTAAGCTGCTGCTCCTCGGAGAGCTGCCGGAACAGCTCCAGCGCCTCAGTCATGATGTCATTCTGTACCATGAACAGGCCCCCTTTCAAAAAGTATCGTCTACCTATAGGTGGAACAGGCCTGTTTGTTGTACGTTTTGGTACACCGAAGGAAGAAATTTGTCGAAAAAAATTTTGTGTCCGTTTGGGACACAGGAAAGAGGGGATATCCACATGAGAAAGAGCATTCTCTTTTTGGGACTTATTTTCGCTCTATTGTGCGGATGTAGTCAGCAATCTGCTAACACCTTGTCTGGACGGATATCGGTAGAAAATGGGGCATTTACCTGCACACCAGAGGACATTGTCAATGAGATCAACAATATGGTGGAATCCGATACAGATGGGGTGTTGCTCGGCCTTGGAGAGTATCCTGGTTCTGGAGAGTCCATGCTCGCCGATGACCTAGGCCGGCTGCAGCTGACCATGGAGGCCAACGACGCAGGCAATTTGACCAGCGTGCGGTTATATTGGGATTCCAGCACAAACAATGAAAACGTGATCACATCCGCAGGCGCCTATTGCAGTATCCTGTTCGATCTGCTCAGCCATGACAATTCAGAAGAGATTTACAGCAGCATATCTGAAATCATTTCCGAGGGATCTGGAACTGTGGATTTTGAAAATAATGGTGTATTAGTATCGTTCCTTTCTGGTCGCGGTCTTAATTATTTGGATATTGATGCTCAAGAGTAAGTAACCAGACCGGGGCCAGCAGCCTGGAACTGCGCCCCACCAATCCGGCCTATCCTCCGCGCACCTACTCCCCCGCTGAGATCGAGTCCATCCCGGTCCAGATCATCGGCGTGGTAGTAGAGTTGCGGCGGAAGATAAAGTAATTGGCGCAACCTGGTTTCCGGTAATTCTGCATAAAAGGAGGACCTATAAATGTCTTTTCTATCCAGTGATGCAACACTAGAAATTCCCTATTCCACTGCTGACTGTTTTTCCGCAATGAAATCCGCTGCAGAAACTCTACCAAAATTCAAGATTAAAAGTGAGAATGTAAGTGCTGGTAGACTTCAATATAGTGTACGAGCAGGCATGACTTCTTTTACCTGGGGCGACATCGTAACTGTCGGCTTTACACCCACCCCTGATGGTGGAACAAAAGTTAGCATGACATCTACTGCAAAGGCACCATCTCTCCTTGCATCTGTTACAGAAAATAAAAATATAGAGGCTCTTACAAATGCTTTTATGGACAAAATCCAAAGCTACCAAAAAGTATCAAGCACTACTCCTGTTGCAGCTTCTGCAAGTGCAGCAGATGAGATAAGGAAATATAAAGAGTTACTTGATATGGGCGCAATCACTCAGGACGAGTTTGACCAGAAAAAAAAGCAGTTGCTGGGCCTTTGATCGGTATCTTTAAGCAAAATGAGCCGGGGCTCACGCCCCGGCCTCTTAAAACGCCAGAAATCGAACATTTGTATTGTTCGGGTTTCTTAGTCGCAAAAAAGCCCCAACTTATCAGCTGAGGATTTTAATGTAAGTACTTCAACAGTTGGATCAGGTGTGTACCGCTCATTTCAGTACGCTCATCCTTATCCAGCTTTCGCTTTCCAAATTCCACATACCCATTGTCACTATAGAATGACCTCAGACGATCAACGTCTTCACACTCCAGGTATACCACCTTGCCTCCGATGATTCTTTGAGCAAGCCGAATCTGATCTTCAGCCATTTTCAACAGCTCGTCACCAGTAATCAGTTTATTATAGTCGTTGGTGTAATTCTTACCGAGTTGAGCAACCAGCGGAGCCATAATTACCAAATCATTTTTAGCCGCACTTGGCATTGCAAATTTTCTTAAGCGTCTGCCAAGTGTGCCGGAAACAGAGTGCTTATTCACTACAATATACTTGTTGGCAATCGTAAAATATCCGCAAATGACATTTTCCTTCCGGTAAGACGCATATACCAAAAAGGTCTGAGAAATCCCCTGCTTCGCGAAATCGATTGCAGATCTCTTTGTCAGAAATCGCTCAACATCCCCGTTCTTTGGACACGAAAAGGAGGAGAGGATCTCCCGACAGAAATCCTCTCCCTTTTCTTCTATGATGTCGCTGAGGGACAGTATCGAATAACCTGCCATCATTTATCTCCAAAAAAATCTTTGATTTTATCCTTCTGGATAGTCTGGCACGTTCTGGATATTCGGACCTCTTTGCTCTTTTTTCCCTTTGCGTGCTCAAGTGCTGTAGCAAAACCGCGGCATAGCGACTTGTCCCGGAAGCGGACATCTTTCAGGATACTCTTTGTAGCCATAACCGCACCTCCTTTACTATGCTACGTTTATATTATAGCAGCAGAATAGCCAAAAAAACACTGGGAAATTCTACGAAGTTCTTGTTAGCTTCTTGTTGACTTTTTTAATCACACTATTTCAATGATGGCATTTGACGCTGTCCCTCACTTATGGTGTAACATTACTAAAAGTTGCACATTGAGATACACCCAAGTTCAAAATCTTTTAAAGACGCCAAATATAGACCATTGATATTAAGATAAGGAGGACGCCTCATGTCCAAGGATAAAATGATGGTATTCGGCTATGCCAGAGTTTCCACCGAGAACCAGCTGGAGAACTACTCCATTGAGGAGCAGACCGCCCGGCTGGAGTCCTATTGTGCGGCCAAGGGCTGGGTGCTGCTGCACACCTATATAGACGGAGGATACTCCGGCGGGAACACGGACCGTCCTGCCCTCCAGACCATGCTGGCGCAGATCCGGGAGACCCATGTGGACGCTGTGGTGGTCTACAAGCTGGACCGGCTCAGCCGCTCTCAGAAGGATACCCTCACCCTCATCGAGGACGAACTGCTGGCCCACGGCACTGATTTTGTCTCCATCAATGAAAACTTCGACACCTCCACACCCTTCGGCCGGGCCATGATCGGAATACTGTCCGTCTTTGCCCAGCTGGAAAAGGATCAGATCACCGAGCGCTTTACCATGGGCCGGATCGGCCGGGGCAAGGCCGGGTACTTCCACGGCGGCGGCAACGCACCCACCGGCTATACCTATGCCGACGGCGTCCTTACCGTCAATGAGTACGAGGCCATGCAGGTCCGGGAGGCATTTGACCTCTTCCTGGCCGGGAAGTCCATCAACGCGATCTGGCATATTTTATCCACAAAATACACCACAAAGTGGACGGCGGCAAAGGTCCGCAATGTGCTGAAGAACAGCCTTTATATTGGGAAAGTCCATTTCATGGGCCAGGAATATGATGGAGTACATCAGCCCATTGTGGAGGAACGTGTCTTTACCGCCGCCAACCAACTGCTCAACAGCCTGTCCCGTGAGGCAGCAAAAACAACATCCCAGCGCAACCCTTTCCGGGCGGGCTACCTGCTCTCAGGCCTTCTGTACTGCGGCCGCTGCGGAGCCCGGTACTCAGCCAATCATGGATATTACAGATGCTATTCCAGAGCCAAAAGCAGCCCCAAATTTGTGCGTGACCCAGACTGCAAAAATGACAACTGGGAGATCAGCACATTGGATCACCTGGTATGTCAGCAGGTGGATGCGATGGTATCCAGCTCCGCTGCCGTAGATCACGCGATTATGGCTGCCGACGCCGCCAAGACAGTACGTGTTGACAAGGATAAGCTCCGCCGCACCTGCGCGGAGCTGGAGCGGCAGATCGAGCGTCTGATTGAGCTGTATCAGATAGGCTCCATCCCTATGGCATCCATCACCCAGCGGGTCAACGATCTGTCAGCACAAAAGGCTGCGCTGGAATCGCAGCTTAACGCTCCGGATGAGGTGCCCGCCAAAGATCTGTTCCTTGCTGCCGTAGAGGACTACCGGCAGGGCTTTGCCGATGGGGACACAGACCGCAAGCGTGCGCTGCTGGCCGGTCTTCTGGATCGGGTAACCATTGACGGCCAGTCGATCCAGCTCCATTGGAGGCTGTAAGCAGTAATTTGCAAAATTATATATACCACTCACATGGTCAGGGCCTGCTTGCCGCAGGCTTTGGCTTTTTGAAACGCATGATCCAGCAAAAAAGCCACCCGAGGAAGATATCCAAAATCCTCCAGCAATGTAAAAAGGGGAAAGAAGATGGCCATAGGGGGCAGCATGACGCTGATCACCCAGGCCAGCACCCGGTATACGCCTAGGACCAGCGCCCCGTGGAGCCACTCCGGAGCATTGAGCCAGACAAACAGGTCGGTAAGCCGATCCTGAATCCAGAACAGCCCATCGGAAAGCAGCTGAGAGGGATAGTTAGCCCCCTCTATGGTGAGCCACAGCACAGCCGCCAGCAGAAGCAGCATGGCGGGAATACCGGTGGCCCTGGCGGTAAGCAATCGATCCAGCCGTTCCCCCCCTGCAGCAGCCACACCCTGGGGCAGGGCCTCTTGGGCGGCCTGGTGGGCTGCATGGACCAGGCTGGCCGCCAGCTGATCGCTCAGGTCCGTTATCCCGCTGTGGGTCAGCTGCTCTCTGGCCCTGGTCAACGCGGCTTGAAGTTCCTGGTCCTTCTCCGGGTCCCAGCCTGTCTGCCGTGCCAGGCTGGAAGGAAGCGTGGGATCTCCCTCCAGCAGCCGCAGCGCCACCCAGCGTACAGGGAGTTTACCCTGGAGCCTGGATTCCAAAAGGGGTTTGAGGGAGGCAGCAGCAAATTCCACCTGGGGCGGATAACAAACTGGCCGGGGCTTGGGCGGCTCCTTTCCATCCAACAGATGGTCCAGTGCTTCCATCAGCTCCTCCAGCCCCTCCTCCCGCCCAGCGGAACTTCCAACCACCGGAACGCCCAAATAGGCAGACAAAGCCTCCAAATCCACCGTAATATGCTTGCGGGCAGCCTCGTCCAGCAGGTTGACACACACCACGGTCCTGGGTTCCAGCTCCAGGGTCTGGAACACCAGATTCAGATTGCGCTCCAGACAGGTGGCGTCGCACACCACCACCGCACCCTGAGCACCACCGAAGCAGAGAAAATCCCGTGCCACTTCCTCCTCAGCGGAGTGGGCTAACAGAGAATAGGTACCCGGCAGATCCACCAGTGTATAGGACCTTCCATTCCACTGGCATCGCCCTTGAGCCACCGCTACGGTCTTGCCCGGCCAGTTCCCGGTGTGCTGGCGCAGACCGGTCAGTGCATTAAACAGGGTAGACTTACCCACATTGGGATTGCCCGCCAGTGCCACCACCCGTTCCGCTCCGTCGATCCCTACCGGCTGGAGCACTGCCGCCGCGCCCGCTCCTGTGGCAGCCCGCGTCAGTCCCATGGCGCGCCTGCCAGTCTGACGCCCCTGGCATCCCGCCGCCGCAGAGCAATGACCGCCCCACGGATCAGATAGGCTGCCGGGTCACCCGCTGGGCTGACTGCCGTGCAGCTCACTGCAGTCCCCGGTACCAGTCCCAGGTCCAGCAAACGCCGGCGCATGGCCGGTTCGGTCAGCACCTCGGCTACCTGGCCCCACTGGCCCACCCGAAGGGCATCCAAGGTAATGGTACTCATATCATAACGCTCCTCGCTGTCACTTGAAATGGGTGGAGGCTCGCCGTCAGCCGGTGCAGGCCCCCACAACCTATCATATTGCGGAGCAGAAGGGGTGGTGCCTCTGAAAAACTGGTTCGTATACTGAAAATCTATTGACTAACCATATACAATCGATTAGAATAACAACGAAATGGATTCTTTTTTGCCGCAGCGGTTCGCTGCGGCTCTCTTTTCGGTTGGGAGGTTTTTATGTCAGAACTGCAAGAAAACAAAATGGGCGTCATGCCCATCAAACGTCTGGTCCTCTCCATGTCCCTGCCCATGATGATCTCCATGCTGGTGCAGGCTCTGTACAATGTGGTGGACAGCTACTTCGTGGCCAAAGTCAGCGAAAACGCACTGGCTGCCGTGGGAATGGCCTTCCCCTATCAGAACCTGATGATCGCCGTCAGCGTAGGTACCGGCGTGGGCGTCAACGCCCTGCTCTCCCGCAGCCTGGGCGCCAAGGACTTTGATACAGCCAACCGCACCGCAGAGAACGGCGTTTTTCTGGCCTTCCTCAGTATGCTGGTCTTTTCCATTGCAGGTGTTGTGTTTGCCGAGCCCTTCTTCCTGGCACAGAACAACGACCCGGATATCGTCAACCAGGGCGTGGCTTATCTGCGAATCTGCGCCGGGCTCTCCATTGGTCTCTTTATGGAGATCATGTTTGAGCGGCTGCTCCAGTCCACTGGGCGCACCTTCTACACTATGATCACCCAGGGCGTGGGCGCAGTCATCAACATCGTTATGGACCCCATCCTCATCTTTGGCATTGGCCCCTTCCCGGAGATGGGCGTGGCCGGCGCTGCTGCCGCCACCGTGCTGGGCCAGATCGTTGCCGCCATTTTGGCTCTGATCTTCAATATTACCCACAACCATGAGATCCAGCCCAAACTGAAGGGGTTCCGCCCCCGCGGACATATCATTGGACGCATTTATAGCGTTGGTATCCCCACCATCGTACTCAACTCCATCAGCTCGGTGATGACCTTTGGTATGAACCTGATCCTGGGCGCCATCTCCACTTCCACCGCCGTGGCTGTATTCAACGTCTACTTCAAGCTCCAGAGCTTTGTATTCATGCCGGTATTTGGCCTGAATAACGGCATGGTACCCATCGTCTCCTACAACTTTGGTGCCCGGAAGCGTAAGCGTCTTACGGAAACCGTGCGCTTCAGTGCCATTCTGGCCGTTGGCATCATGCTGGTGGGCCTGGTGATCATTCAATTTTTCGCCGCCCCCATTCTGGGTCTGTTTGAGGCCTCGGCGGAAATGCTGCGGATCGGCGTGCCCGCCCTGCGGATCATCAGCCTGTGCTTTGTATTTGCCGGCTTCAACATCATCTGCTCCTCCACGTTCCAGGCCTTGGGCAACGGCGTACTGAGCATGATCATGTCCATCGTCCGCCAGCTGGTGGTACTCCTCCCCGCCGCTTACTTCCTCTCCTTTACCGGAAGTGTAACCGCCGTGTGGTGGTCCTTTCCCATTGCCGAGATAGCCTCCCTGATTTTGAGTCTTCTCTTCCTGCGGCTGGTCTTCCGCAATGTGATTGCTCCCCTGGGAGACAGTGAGTAAGCCTTTAAAGTAAAATAATGAGATCTAAAAATAAGCAGCCCCCCGTGCCCGGTTTGACCAGGCGCGGGGGGCTGCTTTTCTCTTTGCAATGATCTATGCTCAGCACTTGACGGCAATGACTGCGATCTCGATCTTGCAGTTGTCCGCCAGGCCTACGTTGCCGTAGCACAGCCGGGCAGGCATCCGCTTAGGATCAAAGTGGCGCACATACTCCGCGTTCATCTCGTCCCGCTCGGCAAAATCCCGCAGCAGCACGTCGATCCGCACCACATGGTCCATGTCGGAGCCGTAGCGCTTGAGCAGCTGCTCCAGGTTGTTCAGCACCTGGCGGGTCTCAAAGGTGATGTCGCCGCAGGCCAGCTCCTGGGTCTCCAGGTCCTCGGATACCAGGCCGGAGAGGTAGAGATACTTCCCATCCACCACTACCAGGTCGGAGTAGGGGGCCTCCAGATCGTCTGTAAAGCGAATGTAGGTATTGTCCATAAAATCCACTTCATCCTTTCCATCATCGGGCCTGCATCTGAAGGACAGGCCTGTTCATGCCATTATCCCACAGATCCCGTCCAAACGCAACGGGTGCGCTTTACTTCACCTTGCTGATGGCGGTAATCACAGGAGTAGCACCGTCCACCCCCAGCTCACCGGTATAAGTAATCTCCACCGAGTCACCCTCGGCAAATCCGTCGACACTGACGCCCTTGCCGTAATCCATGCTCTGGTACTCACCATCGCCGGTAAGCAGCACCAGATAGTCCCCCATCTGGTTGATGATCCCGCTCACCTTTTTTTCCTCTACCTTCTCCGTGGACTGAGGCTGGCTGGAACCATCGTCCGTCTTTTTACCGCTGTCAGCCTTTCCGCAGGCGCTCAGTGCAAACACCACAAGCACCAGAGTAAGAACCAGGCAAATCTTCCGCTTCATAGTCATGTTCCTTTCTTTGTCCCTGTCTGGGATTGATGCATTCACCGGGCAGACCTTGCCGCCCGTGTTACGATGCTTAGACTCCCGTCGAGGCCGGAAAGTTGTGCCAGCCGCAAAAAGAAAGGAATTCTTTATAATTTCCGATTACAGTTCCAGAGTGGCAGCCACCTGCTTCAGGGTCTCCGCCGAGCGGCGCAGCTGCTCCTGCTCCTCCTGATCCAGCACGATAGGCACATGGGTCTCCACCCCGTCCAAGCCTACAATGGCAGGCATACTCAGGGCGATACCCTCGATGCCGTACTCACCATGCATCATGGTGGACACCGGCAGGATGGACCGCTCATTGCGGACAATGACCTCGCAGATCCGCTTTACCGACATGGCAATGCCATAGTAGGTAGCCTGCTTCTTGGCAATGATCTCATAGGCGCTGGTCTTGACCTTCTCGGCAATCTCCTTCATGGCAGAGGCGTGATCGAAATGGCCCCGCATCTCGCAGAAGTCGTTGAGGGGGATACCGGAGACGTTGGAGCTGCTCCAGGCGGCGATCTCGCTGTCGCCGTGTTCACCGATGATGAAGGCGTGGACACTGCGGCTGTCCACATGGAGGTGCTGCCCCAGCTGGTACTTGAGCCGGGCGGTATCCAGCACGGTACCAGAGCCAATCACACGGTGCTCCGGCAGCCCGCTGAGCTTAAGGGCTGTATAGGTCAGGATATCAACCGGATTGGAGACAATGAGCAGGATCCCCTGAAAATCCCGCTTTGCGATCTCAGGGATGATGCTCTTGAAGATCGCTACATTCTTGTGGACCAGATCCAGCCGGGTCTCGTTGGGCTTCTGATTGGCTCCCGCCGTCACAATGACCACAGCGGCATCCGCCACATCGTCATAGGTACCGGCATAGATTTTCATAGCCCCCGCAAAGGGGATGCCGTGAGCAATGTCCTTGGCCTCACCATCGGCCTTGTCGAAGTTCACGTCCAGCAGCACCAGTTCGGAAAACAGATGGCTCTGCATCAGGGCAAAGGCCGTGGCGGAGCCTACAAAACCGCAGCCGACGATGGCAGCTTTGCGGGGATTGACGATGGTCTTTTTCATCATATACACCTCTCTATGTTCCGTGGATCACTCCACGGCCTGTGCTTTTTGCAGCTTTCCTTGTGTTGTCTAAATCATATATGATTTTAGGTATTTTGTCTGTTGCTACTGCAACAAAACCGCAAATTTCTTTGGGCGCTGGGCTCTATTCGTTCCTCACGTCTTAAGATTCGTAAAGACTCCGCTTTTTTCGCGGGCCGGACTTTCCCAATCCGCCTTCCTCTGTTACAATGGGAGCACAATACAGCACGAGGAGGCGCTGTCCATGACACCTATAATTCTCATTGCCGAGGACGACGCGGATATCCGGGGCCTGCTGCGGCTCTATCTGGAGGGCGAAGGCTTTCGGGTTCTGGAGGCGGACGACGGCAGCAAGGCGCTGGAGCTGGCCCGAACCCACAGCCCTGACATGGCCATTCTGGATATCATGATGCCCGGCCTCAATGGGTTTGAACTGACTCGCGCCCTGCGCCAGTACAGCCAGCTGCCCATTTTGATCCTGTCCGCCAAAAGCCAGGACAATGACAAGATCCTGGGCCTGAATCTGGGAGCCGACGACTACATCGCCAAGCCCTTTAACCCGGTGGAGATCGTGGCCCGGGTAAAGGCCCAGCTGCGCCGGGCAGGCCGGACAGGTCAGGATGTGCTCACGGTCCGGGATCTGGCGCTGGATACCGTTACCTGCCAGCTGTCCAAACGGGGCGTCCCCGTGGCTCTCACCCCCATGGAATATAAGATCCTGGCCCTGCTCATGCGCTCCCCCGGCCGGATCTTCACCAAGATCCAGCTGTATGAGGGGGCGGTGGGCCCCTACTTTGAGGGGGACGACAACACCATGATGGTCCACATCTCCAAACTGCGGGACAAGCTGGAGGACGACCCGAAGGACCCCCGCTATATCATTACCGTGAGAGGATTGGGGTATAAGCTTGAAAAATAAACCGGTTCCCGGCAGCCTGTTCGGCCTGCTGGTACGCAATTACCTGCTGTTTACCCTCACCCTGCTGGTCATTGTGGGCGGGATCTTTTCTCTGTGGGATCAGTGGCTGACCCGGCTCTATCAACCGGCGGACTGGGCCGGTCTGATGGCCGACAGCGCCTTGTTATCCGGCAATTACCAGAGCCTGACCCGCTATACCGGCGACACAGGCAGCGCCTTTGCCGTCTATGACGGGGATGGTCTGCTGGTCTACTCCTCCGATCTCGGGTTTGACCCGCTCTGCACTCCCAGTGAACTGGACTGCGTCCAGCTCTGGGATGCAGATGCCGCCGTTACCACCTTTGCGTTGTCCAACGCGAACAAAGAATCCCGCTATCTGGTGATCCGTCAGTCCATGAGCGACGGATCGGTGGACACCATGGTGCTGAATGGCTCCTATGAGGTCATATTTGGCGGCCTGAAGGAGGGCAAGACCGTCTATACGCCCCAGGAATTTCTCTACCTGTCCGGCAAGCGGTTTTCCGACGCCTTTCTTACCCGTGGTGTCTTTGTCAATCAGGACAACGAGCCCATGACCGTTCTGCTGCGTGAGGCGGTGATCAGCGACGCCGATTACATGAAACGCTATCAGGATTCCTGGAAGGTTTGGCTCCTCTTTATCCCCCTGTTCCTGCTCAGCGCAGGGCTCTTCATCTGGTGGCTCAGCCGCCGGATCGGCCGTCCCCTGCGCAGGCTTAACGACGCAGTAGTCTCCCAGTCTGAGGGCCGGATGGTCCGGGTGGGGGACTGCGGCGGAACCCGGGAGATCCGGCGTATTGGAGAGAGCTTCGACCGTTTTTCCGACCGGCTGGCCGAAAGTGAGGCGGAACGCCAGCGGCTGGATCAGGGCAGACAGAAGCTGATTGCCGACATCTCCCATGACCTCAAGACCCCCATCACCGTCATTGCCGGATACATTGACGCCATCTGTGACGGCAAGGTGCCCCCTGAGGAACAGGAGCGCTACCTGCGGGCCATTCAGGGCAAGGCAGCCGCCCTCACTGAGCTGGTGGACGCCTTCCATGAATACAGCAAGGTGGAGCATCCGGAGTTCATACTCCACACCGAGCCCACCGATCTGTGCGAATTTCTGCGGGCCTATTTGGCGGACAAATATGACGAGATCGATCTGGCGGGCTTCGGGCTGGACATTGATCTGCCCGACCGGGCCCTGCGCTGCCAGTTGGACCCCCTGCAATTCCGCCGGGTGCTGGATAATCTGCTTTCCAACGCCCTGCGGCACAACCGGCTGGGCACCATGCTCTTCTTCCGGCTGACCGAGACCGAGGGCAAGGCTCTGCTCACTGTGGCGGACAACGGCGCAGGGATTCCCCCGCAGCGGATGAAATCTATTTTTGAGCCCTTTGTGGTGGGCAGCGATGCCCGTTCCGGCCAGGGCAGCGGCCTGGGCCTGTCCATCACCCGCCGTATCATGGAGCTGCACGGCGGCTCTATTACCCTCTCTACCCGTCCCGCTGCAGGGAAAGGCACGGAATTTCTCCTCACCCTTCCCCTGTGGCAGCCGCCCACCTCCACCTAATTTTTGACGCTCTGGACTGGAAACAGTCCGGAGCGTCTTTTTTCTTTCTCCTACCTTTACAAATCTTAAACAAACCCACACGAGGGATAAAGAGTGGTCGGGTATACTCCCATTCAGAAAGGGGGCAACACCTATGAATGGGCCTGATTTGCGCAGCCGCCCCATCATTGAAGTGAAAAATGTCCGCAAAGAGTACCCCATCGGCGACGAGACGGTGGTGGCACTCAAGCGCATCAATCTAAGCGTGTCCCGTGGGGAGATCTGCTGTATCTTCGGCACCTCCGGCTCGGGCAAAAGTACCTTGCTCAACCAGCTGGCCGGTATGGAGAAGCCCACCCGTGGGGAGGTCCTCATCGGCGGGGTACCCATCTCCCGGCTGAATGAGAATCAGCTGGCCGCCTTCCGGCAGCAGCACCTGGGCTTTGTGTTCCAGTCCTACAACCTGCTGCCCAACCTGACCGCCACCGAAAACGTGGCCCTCCCCCTGATGTTTCGTGGGGTGCCCAAAGCCCAGCGGGAGGCCGCCGCCCGCAAGCTGCTCACCCGGGTAGGGCTGGCCCACCGGCTGGACCACTTTCCCCGCCAAATGTCGGGCGGTCAGCAGCAGCGTGCGGGCATCGCCCGGGCCTTTATTGCCCGGCCCGATGTGGTCTTTGCCGACGAGCCCACCGGCAACCTGGACTCCAAAACCACGGTAGAGATCATGAACATGATCTGCACCTTCGCCCGTGACTACCACCAGACCATCATTCTGGTCACCCACGATCCGGAAATGGCAGCCTACGCCAATCGGATCGTCACCCTCATCGACGGCGAGATCGTCAGCAACAAAGTCAATCCAAAGGAGAGATCTTCCCATGAAACATAACCTATTCCGCACCGGCGTTTCTCTGCTCCTGCTGCTGGCCATGCTGGCGGCGTCGCTGCCCGCAGTCTTTGCCGCCGAGGGCAGCAATCTGTACATCACCGGCTACCAGGTCACCGATTCCTCCGGCCGCTCGGTGGGCAGCATCAGCAAAGGCAATACGGTCAACATCACCGTGTCCGTCAAGGATACCGGCGACGGCACCGGGGCCGGCGATCCCAAAACCCTGGACATTACCAAGCTGGACGACAGCTTTACCGGCGGCTCCCTCTCGGTGGAAAAGACCTCCTCTGACTCCGCCCCTCTGGTCTATGCCGTCCGGCTCACCGGCCTGACTTACAAGGGAGTTGGCCAAAGTCTGAAGCTCCAGGTGGGTACCGCTGGCGATGCCAGTTCCTATCAGACGCTGGAGGTCACCATTACCGAAGCGGTGGTATATGAAGCACCCACCAACGTTCCTGAACCTCCCTCCGCCCCTGATCCCGCAACGGCAAGCGCACCGCCGCCGCCGCCCTGAAGGTGGCTGTGGATCTGGTGGATGAGGGCATGATCGACGAGAAGGAGGCCGTGTGCCGCGTCGATCCCAAGC
>NZ_NFIL01000022.1:0-53973 GCF_002161755.1 Flavonifractor sp. An4
GCAAGTAACAGTCCTTACGCAGCTGGCAGACCGTATTACGCGTTGCACGCGTCCGCGAGGAACAGAGGGCTATGCCCGCATAGTGACAACCACCAGCTTCGCTGGTGGATGTGTTCATTAGCGAAAGGCGACATAGTGGTAGGTGACTCCCGCAGTGTTAAATCCGCGCCCCTGTGCGAAAGCGTTGCCGTTGATTTGAAACCCTGAGGAGGTCATATAGAAGATTCCATCCCGGACCCAAGTACTGCCAGTGCCATCAAATGTACATTGGATATCCCCGGTACCCAGAGCAAACTTGTAAATGTAATTGTCGTTTTTGGAATCACAGTTGAACAGATACAACAGCGACGGCTGAAAGGCAAGAGGGATATCCTGCAGTCCCGTGCCGCCGTCCCCGATATAACTGCCCAGGACAAAGACCTTTTTGTCCTCGCCGTATTTTTGGGAAGCCAGCTGGAAAAGAGCCTCATCCACTTTGCTGAGGTCCTCATTGAAGTCCGTCCGCAGAAATGCGTCCCCCGGTTCCCACTGGTGCAGCTGATAATGTTCCGTATAGCTTGCCATGTACATTCCTCCTTGTTTTCGCTTGGGCCGTTATGATCCATCAACAGCGTCAGATGGCGATCTGTTGCACAGGCAAAAAACAACTGGCAGACTGCCGGCAAGGAGTGCCCTTGCGGAGCGTCTGGCTATTGGCATGGGACGCAAAATATGTTATCATTTCCTGTAAGGCTGTCCCGGGAACGGGACCAGATATGGAGTGGAATGATCAGGCGGAACGGGCTGTGCTCACAGGAAGGGGAGGCCCGCTTCGGCCGGGAGAAAGGTGGAACCATGGCAGACTGGACAAGAGAACCTTTCGGCGTCACCGCCGGGGGCAAGGAAGTGGAACAGTGGACCGCTCAGGCGGGCAGCTATACGGCCAAGATCCTCACCTATGGCGGCATCCTCCGCAGCTTTATGGTGGAGGACAGAGACGTGGTGCTGGGGTGCGACACCCTGGCCGACTATGAGAAGCAGGACAAATATTTCGGCGCCCTGGTGGGCCGGGTGGCCAACCGCATCGGCGGCGCCTCCTTTGACCTGAATGGGAAGCACTATTCCCTGGCCGCCAACAACGGCCCCAACTGCCTCCATGGCGGCGTTCACGGCTTTCATGAGGCCGTGTGGGAGGCGGCGGTCCGGGAGGGCAGGCTGGTGCTCTCCCACACCAGCCCCGACGGAGAGGAGGGCTTCCCCGGCACCCTGGAGGTGCGGGTGAGCTACGACCTCACCGCCGACGGCGTACTCTCCCTGGATTACTGGGCCAAGAGCGACAAGGATACCCTGTGTAACCTGACCAACCACAGCTACTTCAATTTGATGGGCCACAACTTCGGGTCCCTGGAGGGCCAGCGGGTCCAGGTGTATGCCAGTGCTATCACCGAAAACGACGCCGACAGCACCCCCACCGGCTCCCTGCTGGCGGTGGAGGGCACCCCCTTTGACCTCCGTTTCCCCCGGGCGTTCCTGCAGGGACTGGCCATGCAGCATCCCCAGCTGACCCTGGGCAACGGCTACGACCACAACTTTGTGCTGCGGACCCAGCCCAATGCCCCTCTGGGGCTGGCCGCCCGGGTCATGGGCGGCGGGCTGTGCCTGGAGTGCTACACCACCCAGTGCGGCCTCCAGCTCTACACCGCCAACTATCTGGACGGCGTGTCCGGCAAGGACGGGGCGGTGTACGGGCCCCGGTCGGCCTTCTGCCTGGAGACCCAGGGCTGGCCCGACGCCATCCACCACCAGGGCTTCCCAAGCCCCATCCTGCGGGCGGGGGAGGAGTACCGCCACACCACCACCTACCGGCTGGCTACCATTTAAGCCGGGCGAACGCAAGCAAAGAGCCGGTCTGCCCCATTGGCAGGCCGGCTCTTTTGCGCTTTAAGATGAGACCGAATCCAGCAACTCTTCCCGCTCTCGCTTCAGAGAAGCCTGCTGGTCGTTCAGGTCCTGAGAGGTGGCCTCCAGATCCCGGAGTGCGGCGGTCAGCTTCATGTGGACCTCCGATACCCCCTCCTGGGCCTTTTTGATGCTGGACTGGACGTACCAGTCGGAGAAAATGCCGTCAAAGAAGTAATCGGCAAAGGTGGCAAACTCCCCGATCTGGATGCTGGGCACCTGGAGCTGACTCACATCGGCCAGCTCGGTGCGGAAGTCGCTCAGGGCCCGCTGAGCCGCCCGGATGCTGGACTGGGCGCTGTCCAGCCGGTCATACTTGGCCATGGTGGCGATGAGTCCGCCCCCCAGCATATCCCAGGTGCCCCAGCCCCGGGCGCTGTCCAGATCGTCCTGGACCTGGCCCAGCAGCCGCTTGGCGTTCTCGCCGGCGGAGAGTGCCTCCTCCAGTTCCTTCTGCTGATGGGTCACGTCAGACAGCTGGCGGTCCAGCTCCACCAGCCGGGCCCCTGTCTGGCCGCCCATGGCCTTCACCAGCTCTGCCTTCTCCGTCCACAGTGCCTCCAGCTGCTCGGGGGCGTCCCGCAGGCCGTCCCGCTCCCGGATCAGGCCGTTGAGCTTGTTCTCCAGATATTCCAGGTCCGACCTGGCCTGGTCGTACTGGAGTTTGGCGGCCAGAGCCTCCCGGCGCTCCTTGTCCAGCCGCTCCTCCTTATGACCAATCAGGGTAAGGAGAAAGGCGTGCACGCCGCCCTTCTCCAGCTTGTCCACGTCGTCCTGCTCCTTGCGGAAGCTTTGGGTGGTCTCGTCCACCTTGGCCTGCCGCTCCCCCCGCTGACGGTGGAGTTCCTCGATCTGGGCATCCAGCTGCTTGCGGCGGGCCTGGGCGGCGGTCAGGGCCTCGATGGCCTGGTCGATCTCATAAAGGCGTTGATTCATGACGTCTCTCCCCCTTCTTTCCCCTTGATTTTACACGCAACGACGGGGGAAAGCAAGGAGATACCCTGGACTTGCGGTCCAAAACCGGGTAAAATATTGATGACAAGCCCGCTGCAAAGGAGAACGCTATGGATACCATCATTCAGATCCTGGCCAGGGAACTGGGCCAGAAGGAGACATACATTCAGAACGTGGTGAACCTCATCGACGAGGGCAACACCATTCCCTTTATCGCCCGCTACCGCAAGGAGCTCCACGGCGCCATGGACGACACCACCCTGCGCACCCTGGCCGACCGGCTGCAATACCTGCGGAACCTGGACAAGCGGCGGGAGGAGGTCAAGGGGGCCATTGAGGCCCAGGGCAAGCTGACGGAGGAGCTTTCCGCCGCCATTGACTCCGCCGCCACCCTGGCGGAGGTGGAGGACCTATACCGCCCCTACAAGCAGAAGCGGCGCACCCGGGCCACCATGGCAAAGGAGAAGGGGCTGGAGCCCCTGGCCGATCTGCTCTTCGCTCAGGCCATGGACGGCCCTGTGCCGGAAGAAGCTGCCGCCGGGTATGTTGACCCGGAGAAGGGTGTGGAGACGGTGGAGGACGCCCTCCAGGGCGCCAACGACATCATTGCAGAGCGCATCTCCGACGACGCCGACATCCGCAAGCTGCTGCGGGAGCTGGTGTGGAAGAAGGGCTATCTGGCATCCGCCGCCGCGGCTAAGGAGCGGTCGGACACGGTATACCGGCTGTACTACGACTTCCGGTCTCCCATCAACCGCCTCCAGGGCCACCAGATCCTGGCCATCAACCGGGGCGAGCGGGAAGATATCCTGAAGGTGAGCGTGGAGATGGACCGGGAAGCCGCCCTCATCCCCGTTCGTCGGCGGGTGCTCAACCCCGGCACCCCCGCTATGGCCTTTGTGCGTGCAGCCGCCGAGGACGCCTACGACCGGCTCATCTTCCCCTCGGTGGAGCGGGAGATGCGCAACCTGCTTACCGAACAGGCCGACGAGGGGGCCATCAGGATGTTTGGCCTCAACCTGAAACCCCTGCTGATGCAGCCGCCGGTGAAGGGCTTTGTCACCATGGGCCTGGACCCGGGCTACCGCAACGGCTGCAAGGTGGCGGTGGTGGACGCCACAGGCAAGGTGCTGGACACGGCGGTGGTGTACCCCACCTTCAATGAAAAGAAGAAGCAGGAGGCCATTGACATCCTGTCCAAGCTCATCCGCAAGCACGGCGTGGCCCACATCGCCATTGGCAACGGCACCGCCAGCCGGGAGACCGAGCAGATGGCAGTGGAGATGATCCGCAAGCTGGGCGGCGGGGTGAGCTACATGATCGTCAACGAGGCGGGCGCTTCGGTGTATTCCGCCTCCAAGCTGGCGGCCGAGGAGTTCCCCGACTATGACGTGAACCTGCGCTCCGCTGTGTCCATTGCCCGGCGGCTCCAGGACCCCCTGGCCGAGCTGGTGAAGATCGACCCCAAGTCCATCGGCGTGGGCCAGTACCAGCACGATATGCCCCAGGCACGGCTGGACGAGACGCTGGGCGGCGTGGTGGAGGACTGCGTCAATGCGGTGGGCGTGGACCTGAACACCGCCTCGGCGCCCCTGCTGGCCTATGTGGCGGGCCTCAATAACACCACCGCCAAGAACATCGTCAAGTACCGGGAGGAGAATGGCGCCTTTGCCACCCGGAAGGGGGTACTCAAGGTGCCCAAGCTGGGCCCCAAGGCCTTCGAGCAGTGCGCCGGCTTCCTGCGGGTGCCGGAGAGCAAAAACGTGCTGGACCACACCGGCGTCCACCCGGAGAGCTATGAGGCGGCCCAGAAGCTGCTGGAGCTGTGCGGCTACACCCTGAAGGATGTGGGGGCCGGGAACATCGCTGACCTGGACCAGCGGGTGCAGGCCTATGGCCGAGAGAAGGCGGCCCAGGACTGCAGCGTGGGCCTGCCCACCCTGGATGACATCGTGAAGGAGCTGCTCAAGCCGGGCCGGGACCCCCGTGACGAGCTGCCCAAGCCCATTCTGCGCACCGACGTGATGGAGATGAAGGACCTGAAGCCGGGGATGGAGCTCACCGGCACGGTGCGCAACGTTATCGACTTTGGCGTGTTTGTGGACATCGGCGTCCACCAGGACGGACTGGTCCACATCTCCCAGCTGTCCAACCGCCGGGTGCGCCACCCCAGCGAGGTGTGCGCCGTGGGGGACATCGTCACCGTCTGGGTGCTGGAGGTGGACGAGAAAAAGAAGCGCATCTCTCTCACCATGAAAAAGCCCAAGGAGGGAGCGGTATGATCCTCAGCTTTGACCAGGTGGGGGACCTGCTGGACGAAATGGCGGAGGAGTTCCCGGAGGAGTTCTATCAGGACCTGAACGGGGGCATCTCTCTGCTGCCTGAGGCGGTGGAGGACCCGGCGGGGGAGGACCTCTACATCATGGGGGAGTACTGCAACGACATGATGGGGCGGTACATCAACCTCTACTACGGCTCCTTTGCCGCCCTGGCGGAGCAGGAGGACTGGACGCATGAGGACTGGGAGGACGAGCTGTACACCACCCTGTCCCACGAGTTTACCCACCATGTGGAGGGCCTGGCCGGCGAGCGGGGCCTGGAGATCAAGGATGAGCTGGAACTGGAGCAGTACCGGCGGGAACAATAAAAAAGCGGCGGACGCATCGCGTCCGCCGCTTTTTTGTTTAGTTGTGCTGAGGTACCACAGCAAAAAAGACCAGGTCGGCCCCGCCGTCGTTGATGAGGGTATGGGCGTGGCCCTCCGGGCAGTAGTGGCAGTCGCCGGGGCCCAGACGCTCCTCCACGCCGTCGCAGATGGCTTTTCCGGTGCCGGAAAGGATGTACATGACCTCGCTGTTGCCAGTGTGGGTGTGCAGGCCGATGGAGGCGCCGGGTTCCAACCGGTTCATCATGATGCGGTTGACGCAGTCGTCCACAAAACGGCTGTAGGTAGTCTTTTCGCCCCCCTTGAACTGAGGCATGGGGGTCTCTTCCATCTGGGAAAAACAGAGTTTCATAGGGGTATCCTCCTTACAGAATCACGCCGTAACGGGCCGCCAGCTCCTGCAGGCCCTCCTGCAGCTCCTGCCGGTCAAAGCCGGCCTGGTCCAGCTGGTCGTCGGTGAGGGTGTTGGCGCGGGCATAGAAGTCCACTGCCACCTCCAGGTAGCGCAGGTCGTCCCAGTCGCTCTCCTGAAAGAGCAGATCTTCTCCGCCGCCCACATCGCCGGCGGCCAGCCGCTCCACCAACCGGAGATGGAGGGCATCCAGCGCTGCGTCCTCCTCCGCACCGGTGGGCAGATAGTCGGCAGAGTCCTTCTTCAAAACCAGCTTGGCCAGGGAACGGGCCAGCCCGTCCACCTGCCGCAGCATCCAATCATCTGTCAGCATGGTATCGCTCCTTTGTTATAATTCCCGCACCAGTTTGACGGCTATGCCCACGATGCGGGCCAACCCCTGCTCGAAGTCCCGCAGGGGAATGATTTTGGGCTCATAGCAGGGATTTTCCGGCTGAAGGATTACCATACCCTTCTGGCAGCGGAACCGCTTCAGGGTGGCATCCTCGCCGTCCACCAGACAGGCCACGACCTGGCCGTTCTCCGCCGTGGATTGCCGCCGGATGAGGACCAGATCCCCGTCCCGGATACCGGCGTTGATCATGCTGTCGCCGGTGACCCGAAGATAGAAATGCTCCTCCGGATCGGGCACGTCGGCAGCGGCATAGCCCTCGATCTGCTGGCTGGCCAGAATAGGGGAGCCCGCCCGGATGACACCGAGTATGGGTACCACCGGCTCCCGGCGAGCAGGGCAGGGGGGCTGGCGGGGGACGTTGAAACCCTGCAGCCACAGCGGGTCTACCCCAAGGGAGCGGGCAATGGCGGCGGCGGTGCCGATTTTGGGCTCACGCTGGCCCAGGACATAGCGGTTCAGAGTCTGGGGATTCATATTCAGCCGGTCCCCCAGCTGTTCATAGCTGAGGCCGGACTCTTCCATCAGGCTGCGCAGACGGGCGCCGAAGGTGCTCTCCTGCTCCATACCATGTTCCCTCCTGTCCAATTTGTGGGTCTATTCTATCACATTTTATCACCAAACGCAACATACTTCGACAAAAAATGATTGACTTTTATCTCCGTTTGGTGTTATTATGGCTATGCGATGGAATGAAAGTTCCATATTTGGATAAGTTCATCACCAATCGGAGATTTATTTCGGAGAGGGGAGAAACGCAGGGGAAGAAAAAAGCCCCGCCGTCCGGCGAGGGATCCGATTGGGGAGGAAAATAAAAAATGCCCCGCCTTCTGGCGAGACATTTTTGGTGGAGGAGGGTGGATTCGAACCACCGAAGCGAATCGCAACAGATTTACAGTCTGCCCCCTTTGGCCACTCGGGAACTCCTCCATATGAACTTGTTGGAGCTGGTGGACGGACTCGAACCCCCGACCGGTTGATTACAAATCAACTGCTCTACCAACTGAGCTACACCAGCAGACCAGCTCGTCCACAGCGAATTTTATTTTATCAGGGAGAGGAGGATTTGTCAAGAGAAAGAACAAAATTTTTTTAAAAAATTTTTGGAGGAGGAATGGGTATCCGGCCACGGGTGTGGACAGACCCGCTGCGGGATGTGCAGCGGGTACCGCCGGCAGAGTGGTGCCGCCTTTGCGGCGCGGAGCTGTATGGCCAGGAGCGGGAACTTTGCCCGCTCTGCCGGGCGGAGCTTATCGACAGAGAGAAGGGGACTAGGCATGACATTACAGGAGTTATCGATTCAATATCGGGCAGGTGCGCAGACCCTGCGGCAGCGGGTGCGGCTGCTGGAGAGCCGAAGGACGGCCGCGGTGGACGAGCACGGACGCCGGCTGCTGGAACAGCGCATTCGCCATCTGGAGGCCATGTGGCGAGAGGCCCGGGACCTGGCGGTCCTGTGTGAGCGCTATTACGACAGGGGGTATCACTGCAATGTCCGGTACACGATATAGGAGAGGGAAAGAGTTTGCCGCCGATATGGCAGTCTATGCTCAGGTCATGGCGGAGGATAACTCCGAGCAGATGGGGCGGCTGCGCCGCAATGTGATGCGGGCCCTCCAGGAGGATGTAACCCCCCGGCAGCGGGAGTGTATGCTGCTCTATTATGAAAAAGGGCTCAATATGCGGCAGATCGCCGAGCTGACCGGTGTGGATAAATCCACCGTGTCCCGCAACATCAAGCGGGGAGAGTCCCGGCTGCGCCGCTGCCTGCGCTATGGAGCCGAGCAGCTGCTGGCGCCTCGGGAGTGAAGTATTTTCTACCGGGCGAGATGTTGAAATGTGAGGGGGTTCCATGATATACTTTCTTCCGAGAAACCGCGAAAATGGGCGAAGGGAGGAAGTTACCTTGGAATTGAACCTGACACAAAAGCAGACACAGACCCTCTCTCCCCAGATGATGCAGTCCATGGAGATCCTTCAGATGGGGTCTCAGGAGCTGCTGGAATACATTGAGGAGGCCGTGCAGGAGAATCCGGTGCTGGAGCCGGAGGAGCGGTACGACAAGGCGGATGAGAGCGATCAGCTCCGCCGCAAGCTGGAGTGGCTGGAATCCACCGACCCTCAGAACCGTTACTATCACCAGCAGGATACCGAAGAGGAGGACGACCGGCTGGGCAATTACGGTACCATGGAGGACCGGGAGGACAACCTGTATTACTATGTGCTCTCCCAGCTCAAGGTGCTGGATCTGCCGCCGGAGGTCATGGAGGCCGGTACCTTCCTGGTGGAGAGCCTCAACGCCAACGGCTGGCTGGATGAGCCTCTGGATGCCCTGGCTGCCGATTACGGCTGCCCGGTGGAGGTGCTGGAGCAGGCGCTGACCGCCGTCCAGTCCCTGGAGCCCGCCGGCGTGGGGGCCCGGGACCTGTCCGAATGCCTGCGGCTCCAGCTGGTGCGCCGTACGCCGGTGGACGAGCTGGCAGTGCGTATTGTGGAGAGCCAGCTGGATGCCCTGTCCAAGAGCCGCTACGGCCTCATTGCCCGGGAGCTGAAGGCAACCCCGGAGGAGGTGCGGGCCTCCTGCGAGTTGATCCGCACCCTGAATCCCCGGCCGGGCACCGGATTTGCCGCCAGAGAGAACCTGACCTACATCAATCCCGATATCATCGTGGTCAGCTTTCCCGATCACTTCGAGCTGCTGACCAACGACTACTATTTCCCCACTCTGGGGATCAGCGGGTACTATACCCGTCTGCTGAAGGAGAGCGATGACCAGCAGGTGAAGGATTATCTCACCGGAAAGGTCAAGCAGGCCAAGTGGATGGTCCATGCCATTGAGCAGCGCCGCTCCACCCTCATGTCCTGCGCCGGGTGCATCCTGGAGCTGCAGGAGGCCTTCTTCCGGCAGGGACCGGGCCATCTGGTGCCCATGTCTCTGGCCGACGTGGCCGGGCGCATCGGGGTCCACGAGTCCACGGTGAGCCGGGCGGTAAAGGACAAGTACATCCAGTGCTCCATGGGGGTGTATCCCCTGAGCTACTTCTTCTCCCGCAGCCTGGGGACCAGCAGTGAGGACGCCGCCTCTCCCGACGCGGCCAAGGCCCTGCTGAAAAAGCTCATCGCCGGAGAGGACAAGAAAAAGCCTCTGTCCGACCAGAAGTTGTGTGAGATGATGACCGCCCAGGGCTGCCCTCTGTCCCGGCGCACCGTAGCCAAATACCGGGATGAGCTGCATATCCCCAGCACCACAGGGCGGAAGCAATACGAATGATTTTTGGAGGAATCATGAGTTTTCAAGGGGTATTTTTTGATTTTGACTATACATTGGGGGATGCCACAGAGGCCATTGTGGCCGGTTTCCAGTACGGCTTTGAGCAGATGGGTCTGCCGGAGCCGGAGCGGGAGGCGGTGCGCCACACCATCGGTATGACTCTGGAGGACGGCTATACCACCCTCACCGGAGACCAGCGGCCCGAGCAGCGGGCCCTGTTTCGGAAGCTGTACACCGAGAAGGCTGGACCGCTCCAGGTGCAGGTGACCAAACTCTTCCCCGGCGCGGCGGAACTGCTTGCCGCCCTGAAGGAAGCGGGCATCCCGGCGGGTGTGGTAAGCACCAAGCGCACCGACACACTGACGGCAGTGCTGGAGGCCAGAGGAGTGCGGCAGTACCTGGTGTCTCTCACCGGAGGTGACAAAGTGGACCGGCCCAAGCCGGATCCCCAGGGGCTGCTGGCAGCCCTGGCAGAGCTGGGCCTGAAGCCGGAAAATGTGCTCTACTGCGGGGATACCCTCATTGATGCGGAGACCGCCCACCGGGCCGGGGCCCATTTCTGCGCCGTTCTCAACGGTACCACCACCCGGCAGGACTTTGAAGCCAGCGGCCTGCCGCTGGATCATGTGGCGGAGGACCTTGGGGATCTGAAGGCCTGGCTGGGGCTGTAATTCTATTATATAAGGTAGCAAAAAATGCCGGGGCAGCAGCCCCGGCGTTTTTTTACGCAAAACGGACAACGGGGCCCCGTCTGGGGCCCCGTTGTCCTACAGAGAAAAAGAGGGGAAAAAGAGGAAAAATCGAAACAATTGAGATTTGGGTTACTTACCCAGGCGGCGGACCATTTCCTTGGCGCAGAAGGTGGCCACGTCGTCAGCGTAGGTACCGGCACCAAAGCCGGCGTCATAGCCCAGCTCCTTGGCCAGAGCGTGGGTGATACGGGCGCCGCCGCAGCAGAAGATGTACTTCTCGCGGACACCCTCGGCCTCGGCCAGCTCGATGAGCTCGGTGAGGTTCTGGATGTGGACGTCCTTCTGGGTCACGGTCTGGGACACCAGCAGCACGTCGGCGTTGACCTCGGCAGCCTTCTTGAGGAACTCCTCGTTGGGCACCTGGGAACCCAGGTTGTAGGCCTCGATCATCTCATAGCGCTCCAGGCCATAGTGGCCGGCAAAGCCCTTGCGGTTCATGATGGCGTCGATGCCCACGGTGTGAGCGTCGGTGCCGGTGGAGGCGCCTACCACCACCAGCTTGCGGCCCAGCCGCTCCTTCAGGAACTCATCGGTCTCGTCCATGCTCATGGCCTCGTCGGCCACGGTCTGCACCACGATCTCGTTGTAGTTGATGGAGTGGGTGAGGGAGCCGTACACCACATAGAAGGTGAAGGCCTCGTCCAGCTTCTGGCGGAGAGCCACGTTGGGATCGGCCAGGCCCATCTTCTGAGCCATCAGCACGGCAGCCGCGGCGCCCTTGTCGTCGTCCTTAACGGGCAGGGTAAAGGAGAGCTGCACCTTGCCGTCGTTCATGGTGTCGCCATAGGGTTTCAGCCGGGTCAGGTCCAGCGTGGTGTCAAGGTCCTTATCGCGAATCTGATACAGTCCGGAACTCATTTGCCGGCACCCCCTTTCATCATGGGCTCAAGGAAGGGGTTGAAGTACCCGGCGGCCTTGGTCACAACGCCGTCCAGGCCCTTGCCGCCGTCGCGAGGACGCTTGATGTCGGCAAAGATGCCCCGCTCCAGGGTCTCGAAAATGCCCAGCTGCTCGATCTGGCCCAGCAGATCGGTAGCCTTGTGCAGCACGTCGGCGGCACGGTTCTGCATGATGCCGCCTTCCTTGAACACGATCTCGCTGCCCAGGTCGTGCATGGTGCGGAAGATGTACTGGGCATTCTGGATGGCCAGGAAACGGTCGGACAGGAAGGGAGTGTGAATGGCCTCGGTCATCATGCCCAGCAGGTGGATCTTCTGGTTGGTCAGGATGGTCACCATGTTGAACAGGGCGTCCTGAACGTGGCCGCGGAAGATGTTGCCGGTCATGAACTTGGTGGGAGGCATATACTTCAGGGGAGCGTTGGGGAAGATCTCCCGGGCCATCTCGGCCTGGGCCAGCTCATACAGGAAGCCATTCTCCACGTCGGGGTCAATCTCAAAGGCATGACCCAGACCCATCTGCTCCTCGGGCAGGCCGGCCCGCAGGGCGAAGGCCTCGTTAAGGAACTGGGAGGCCAGCACGGTGTGAGCCTCTTCCACAGCGTCGGCGGTGGTCAGGTAGTTGTCCTCGCCGGTGTTGATGACCACGCCGGCATAGGCGTTGATGGCGCGGGAGAAGGACTGGTCCACCAGGGTGCGCTGCATATTGATGTCGCGGAACAGGATGCCGTACAGAGCGTCGTTCAGCATGACGTCCAGACCCTCGAAGGCGCCCATGGCGGCGATCTCAGGCATACACAGGCCGGAGCAGTAGTTACACACGCGGATGTAACGGCCCAGCTCCTCGCCCACCTTGTCCATGGCCTCGCGCATCAGGCGGAAGTTCTCCTGAGTGGCGTAGGTGCCGCCGAAGCCCTCGGTGGTGGCGCCGTAAGGCACATAGTCCAGCAGGGACTGGCCGGTGGTACGGATCACGGCGATAACGTCGGCGCCCTGGCGGGCGGCGGCGGTAGCCTGCACCACGTCCTCATAGATGTTGCCGGTGGCAACGATCAGGTAGATCCAGGGGCCCTGCTTCTCGCCGCCGTGGGTGGCGATGAAGTCCTCGCGGCGCTTGCGGCGGGCGCGGATCTTGGCCAGGCTGGCCTCCACAATGGGATCCAGAGCGGCGTGGATCTCGGCCTCGCTGTGGGTGGGCAGAGCGGTCAGGTCCAGCTTGTCGTTGGCCACGTCCTCGGCGATGGCCTGGGGATCCTTACCGGTCTCCACCATGGCGTTGCCGATCCAGAAAGCGGCGCCCTGGGGCAGAGCGCCCTTGTCCATCAGGTGCTCCACAACCACGTTGGGCAAAGGCACGTCGCCGGCGTCCACACCGTCGATGCCCAGCAGGCGGCAGATGGTACGCTCCACGGCCACGGTGGTGCAGCCGTCGATGAAACGCTGGGTGTCGTCCGCCACACGGGAAGCGTGAGCGCGTGCCTGTTCCACCAGCTTAAAATCAAGGTTCAGCTTGGATTCCAACATCGATCACTTCCATTCTTTGTCAGTTCAAAACGGGGGGCAGCGGATCGCCGCGGTTGGGCGGCGATCCGCTGTATTTATCTGGATTACTCCTCGTGGTGGGAGCGCTTATGACGCTCCAGACCGGCGGGCTCCATGGACAGCGCCTGGCCGCGCTCCAGGCCGGCCACGCCCATGAGCTCCTTCTTCTTCTTGCCGGTGCAGTAGTCGCACTGACAATCGGTGTAGTGCTCGGGCTCGGTGTAAGTGGTGATAACACCCTCGTAGTTGCGCAGGATGACCTTCTTGGGGGTCTGGGAGATGACGTACTGAGGCATGACGGGAGTCTTGCCGCCGCCGCCGGGGGCGTCCACCACGAAGGTGGGCACGCAGTAGCCGGAGGTGTGGCCCCGCAGGCCTTCGATGATCTCGATGCCCTTGCTGACGGGAGTACGGAAGTGCTCCAGGCCCATGGACAGGTCGCACTGATAGATGTAGTAGGGACGCACGCGGATCTTGACCAGCTCGTTGACCAGCTTCTTCATGGTGTAGACGCAGTCATTGATGCCGGCCAGCAGCACGGACTGGTTGCCCAGGGGGATACCGGCGTCGGCCAGACGGGCACAGGCGGCGGCAGCCTCGGGGGTGATCTCGTTGGGGTGGTTGAAGTGGGTGTTCAGCCAGATGGGATGATACTTCTTCAGCATATTGCACAGCTCGGGAGTGATACGCTGAGGCAGCACCACGGGGGTACGGGAGCCGATGCGGACGATCTCCACGTGGGGGATCTCACGCAGCTTGGCGATGATGTACTCCAGACGCTCGTCGCTCACCAGCAGGGCGTCGCCGCCGGACAGCAGCACGTCGCGGATCTGGGGCGTGTTGCGGATGTACTCGATGGCCTGATCCACCTGATCCACGGGCAGGCCGGCGTCGTTCTGACCGGCGAAGCGGCGGCGGGTGCAGTGACGGCAGTACATGGAGCACTGGTCAGTGATCAGCAGCAGGCAGCGGTCGGGATAACGGTGGGTCAGACCGGGAGCGGGGGAGTCCTCATCCTCGTGCAGGGGGTCCAGCAGGTCGGCGGCGGACTGATGCAGCTCCTTGGCAGTGGGGACGGCCTGCAGCCGGACGGGATCGTGAGGATCGCCGGGCTGAATCAGGGACAGATAATAAGGAGTGATGGCCATGCGGAGGGTGCCGAGGCAGGCCTTAACGCCTTCCTCTTCCTCGGGGGTCAGATCCACATACTTCTTCAGGTCCTCCAGAGTCTCGATGCGGTTCTTGACTTGCCAATGCCAGTCGTTCCACTGCTCGTCAGTCACATCGGGGAACAGGATCTTACGGCGGGACTCTACCATAACAAGGTCATCCTTTCTAAATCAGTGTGGGGATGTGCCATCCGCAGGCGTCGGGGACCGGGAACCGGAACGGGGGGAGAAAGGGTTGGGGAGGAGAGTTTCTCCGGCAGGACCGGACCGGAATCGTCGGCCGCAGAACGATCACATCAATCAGCTCATCTGTCGATGGGACAGGTAAGTCACAAAGTAAATGGGAAATAATCTGGAAATCGGTAAAACAGGAACTTACAGGTACTTCTTCTCGAAGTAGGCCTTCAGCTGGGGATTCTCACGCAGTGCCCCACGCAATGTTCCATTGCGCGGGGGCCCCGTGATTTGACATCCTCGGGGCAACTGAATTGCCCCTGCGGGAACGCTGCGCGTTCTGCGCGCCAAAAGGCGCGGCCAGCTGGCGCTGGTGTCCGAGCTGCACAGACAGCTCAGAATATCTTACAGATATTTCTTCTCGAAGTAGGCCTTCAGCTGGGGATTCTCACGCAGCTCGGACAGGGTGATCTCGGCGTGGTCCTTGGTGTAGCCGTTGCCGACGATCATGGTGACGTCCTTGCCGCAGCCCTCGGCGCCCAGGGCGGCCTTGGCGAAATCGGTGGCCATGGAGAAGAAGTACACCACGCCGTTGTCATGGACGGGCAGGATGGCGGCCATCTCGCAGGCGGGCACGTTCACGATCAGGATGGAGACATCGTACTCCTTGCCGTTGTTGACGGCCAGGGACTTCTCCAGCACCTCGGTGGGGTTGGTGGCGGAGCCCACGATGGCGTGGTGGCACAGGTTCATGCTCTTCAGCAGGTCGGCGTCCTCCTGGCAGATGACCAGGGCAACCACGTTACCGGTGGGGCCAACGCGCTTCATGGCCTCGTAGCAGCACATCATGCCGCCCTTGCCGGCGCCGCCCAGGATGAGCACGGAGTCACCGGGCTTCACCAGCTTAGCGGTCTGGGCAGGAGCACCGGCCACGTCCAGAGCGGCCAGAGCCAGCTCCTCGCTCATGTCGTCGGGCAGCTTGGCATACAGGCCGGACTCAAACAGGATCGCCTGGGCATCCACGTCCACGCGGTCGATCTCGGGGTGGATGGCCTTGATCTTGTTGATCTTCAGGGGGGTCAGGGACAGGGAGACCAGAGAAGCGATCTTGTCGCCCACCTTCAGGTCGATCTTGCCCTGCAGATCCTCGCCGATCTCACGGACGGTGCCGATGAACATACCGCCGGAACCGGTGACGGGGTTCTGCATCTTGCCGCGCTCATTGACGATATCCAGGATCATCTGCTCGGTCTTGGCCAGGTCCTTCTCGCAGGCCTCATAGATCTGGGTGAAGGAAGCGGAGTCAATGTTCAGAGCGGAAACGTCGCACAGGATCTCGTTGGAGTAGCACTCCATGGTGTTGTCGATCTTCTTGGCAGCCTGGGTCAGCAGGCCCTTGGGCTCGATGACGCGGTGAGTGCCGTACTTGTTGCCTTTCTTCTGCATAGAAAGTTCCTCCTGTTTCGTTTAATGTTTGGTTGGGGAGATATATGGTTGGGGAGATAAGTAAAACAAAGGAATGAGATCAGGCCAGGGACAGGATCTTCCGGGCCTCGTCGGGGGTGGCGATCTCGCGGCCCAGCTCCTTGGCCAGGCGGACCACCTTGGCGACCAGCTCGCCGTTGGAGGCGGCCTTGTGGCCCTTCTCCAGGTAGATGTTGTCCTCGAAGCCCACGCGGACGTTGCCGCCCATCACGATGCCGGCGGCAACCATGGGCCAGGCGCCCCGGCCGATGCCGGTGACGGTCCAGGTGGAACCGGCGGGGATCTGCTTCACCAGGTAGTCCAGGTTGCCCACGGTGGCGGGGGTGCAGCCGGACACGCCCAGCACGAAGTTGAATTGCATGGGAGCGCCGGGGACCAGACCCTTGTTGGCCATGTTCACGATGGTGTCCAGGTGGCCGATCTCGAAGCACTCATACTCGGGCTTGATGTTGTTTTCCAGCATCCGCTTGCCGAAGGCCCGCATGGTAGGCATATCGTTGACGAAGATATCGTCGCCGAAGTTGCAGGTGCCGCAGTCCAGCGTGGCCATCTCGGGGCACAGCTCGGTGGGCTGGAGCCGTTCCTCAGGAGTCATGCCGGTGGCGCCGCCGGTGGAGGGGATCAGGATCACGCCGGGGCAGGCCTCCTTGATGGCGTCCAGGATCACCCGGAACCGCTCGCGGTCCTGAGTGGGGGTACCATCGTCCTCACGGACGTGGACGTGGATGACGGCAGCGCCTGCGTCAAAGGCGCTCTTGGCCTCACGGACCATTTCCTCCACGGTATAGGGGACAGCGGGATTGTGCTCCTTGGTGACCTCTGCGCCGCAGATGGCCGCGGTAATGATAAGCTTTTCCATGACACGCCTCCTCGAAAAAATAAAGCTACCCCGCCGGCAGAAGATGTATTCCTCCGGCGAGATAGCGCTTCATGAACAAAAAAACACTACTCATGTCCGCGGGAGGGGAAACTCTCGTTCAGACACAAATAGCGCTTCATGTGACTCATGACAATCCGTAAGCACTGGGCCCACGGCTCAGGGGGAGGGCTGTACGATTCACGTCCCCCTTCGGCGGAGCGGACATTCACAGAGTACATCGGGCTCGCCTGCCCTTATCATTGCTCTGCTACCTTGCGCTCCGCGCCTCTATCCATGCGTGTTATTTACTTTTGACAAAAACACTATAACCCAGCCAATTTTGTTTGTCAACTATTTTTTGAAAAATTAGGCTCACAAAATTTTTCTCTGTTCTGTAGACTTTTGTACGCTACAGCGGGATAGTGCTTACCAAATGGTAACCAGAACTGGAAGGGCAAAAACTCCGGCAGGCGGCGTGAACCGCCTGCCGGAGCAGGGAAAATTTACAGGTCGGCCTGGAAGAGTTCCATGAGGGTATCGTCCAGTTTGAGCAGCCGGCACACCCGAAGCGCGTCCCGGGGACAGGGGGCTCCAGGAGGGGCGGGAAGGAGCCGATAGTCCATCCGGCGGGCGATCCGCTTGCGGGGATCGTCCCCCTCGTCGCCCTGGATGTCCCGTACCAGACCGGCCACCTGGTAGTGGGCGGCGGCCACGTCGGACACCCCGTCATAGTGGGTGGTCATGAGAGCCACGCAGTCCAGACTGCTCAGGTGACGCACCAGAGCACGGGCCAGGGCCGCGCCCTCCTGGGGGTTGGTGCCCCGGGCAAATTCGTCCAGAGCCACGAAGAAGAACTGGCCGTGGGTTTCCCGCAGCAGCTTGTCCAGCAGGTGGACCTCCTTGCCGAAGGAGGACAGGCCGCCGGCGCCGGGGCCGCTGTCGGCCAGGATGAGCTCCACCCGGTGGAACAGGGGAAGGGTGGCGGACTGGGCAAAGACGAAGAAGCCGCACTGGCACAGAAGCAGGGAGAGCACGGTGGAGCGGAGAGACACGGTCTTGCCGCCCATGTTGGCGCCGGTGATGACGGTGCAGCCCGGTTTCAGATCCAGATCCAGCAGGGTGAACTGTTCGCCCCGCTCAGCCAGATCCTCCTCCACCTGAGGATGGCGCACCCCCCGGAGGGTGATGGATTTGTCGGCGCTGAGGGCGGGCCGGACACAGTTGTACCGCAGAGCCAGCTTGGCCTTGGCCACGATGAGATCCAGACGGCCCAGAGTCTCCATGTTGTCCAGGAAGGCCTGCTTGTAGGCCATCAGCTTGCCGGTGAGCATCCGGCGGACCTCCAGCTCCAGCTTATCCTCCTCCACCGCCAGGACACGGCGCTTTTCCATCAGGGGGCCCCGCTTGTCCTCCATGGTCATGCGGATGGCCTTCTCCAGCTTGGCCTTCTCCGCGCGCAGAGGAGCCAGGTCGTTGTGGTAGGAATTGACAACGGAGAAGGTGGGCAGACGGCGGCCCTCCGGGTCCATCAGCTCCAGGGCGTCGGCCAGGGAGGGGAAGGACAGCCCGGCCATGGGGGGCAGAGCGGCATAGGCCTGGACCAGCTGCTCCAGGGTGACCAGGAAATGCTTGATCTCAAAGAGCTCCACCAGATCGAAGGGGGCGCCGGGGTCCCGGTCGAAGGAGCCCCGGATGTCGTGAAACAGGGGCAGGCAGCGGGTGACACCCCGCAGAGCGGCGGCGGCGTCCTTGCGCTCGGCCTCGGTGAGCTGCACCGGGCCGCAGCCGCAGCCCTCGGTCTGAGGGGCGGTGGTGCCTGCGTTCCAAAGCTCCATGGCCAGAGCCACATTGTCCAGCTCCTCCTCCAGGGCGGCCTCCTCTCCGGGGCCGTACCACCGCAGGGAACGGGCAGCCGCCTTGCCGAACGGCGACATGGGACTCAGCCGGTTCAGTACCCACTGAAACCCTGCGTTTTCCCGCAGTTCATGCGTCAGTTCCATCATGATCCTCCTTCACGTTGACCACCGGCAGGTGGATGGCCTGCCGCAGGGCGGAGATGAATTTATCCGGTTCAAAGTGCCAGCCGTAGGCAGACCAGGGGTTGGCCGCCACAGCGGCGATGGTCAGCTCCCGGCGGACAGCCAGTTGGCCGCCGTTGCGCTGGAACAGCTCCAGGGCGGCCCGGCCCGCCAGCAGGTGGGTGGCGTCCTGAGTGACCAGGGTAGTGGGAGCGCCCCGGCGGGCCAGGGTTTTGAGCAGGGGGTCGGTAACCCCTCCCGACGCCCACACCGCCAGGGGGCGGCGAGGCAGCTTGTTCCACTTGGGGCTGCCGCCTTCGTCCAGGGGCAACTCCAGAGGGGTGCCGTCCAGCTCGAACAGGGCGAAGCGGTCCTCCACGCCATCCAGGGCGGAGCGCAGACCGGCGCGCTCCGGTACTTTCCGGTCAAAAAGCCAGCAGGTGTGGGCGGTCTCCGATACCACCAGGTCCATATCCCGGTCCAGAGAGGCACCGGTACACAGCAGGGCCACGCCCTCCACACCGGCGCCAGCCAGAGACTTCCGTCCGGCGGCCCCGTCGATGAGGACCCGCTGGGCCCCCAATTCCATGAAGCGAGCGGTGAGGGGGCGCAGCTGCCCGGCGGCAGAGGGTCCGGCCAGCTGCACATAGCCGTCAGACAGAGTGCGGAAAATAGCCACCGGTCCCAGGGGGGTCATCACGTCGGTCAGGTCCACCACCTCCAGGGTGGCGTCGCACAGCGTGATCATGCCCCGGGCGGTAGCGAACAGATCGCCGGCTTTCAGGTACAGATCGGGCTTCTCGGTCCCGGTGACCAGGTCGGTGCGCTCTCCGTCCCGGCCCACCGAGGTGAGGGCCAGCCGCTCGTCCCCCAACTCGGCCATCAGGCGGCGCATGGCGGTGGTCTTGCCCGCGTTCTTGCACAGGCCGATCACGGTCACGGGGGAGGCATCCCCCACCAGCGGCGCTAACAGATGTTCCAAAATAGGGCCTCCCTTCCATAGGAAAATTGGGTCATTTTTGAGTTCGTCGAGGCCATTATAAGAGGCCCCCATCGGTTCTGTCAATGGGGAGAAGCAGAATTCCAGCCGCCTGAAATCAGATGCGAGGAGTAGCAGAAAATGAAAAAAGCATACATCAATCATGCAGAGCCGGGGAACGGACGAAAGAAATATATAGCATAATGGCAGGGTGGACGATTACTTTTTGGAATATAGAAAATAAAATTTACAAAATAACCGAGGAAAACCAAACGAGAATCATTTGACAGAAAAGAGGAACGCTTTTGTACATGAAATTTTGGAATGGAATTGATGCAAAAAAGAAAACCGCCTGTCCGACGGAACAACCGTCAGACAGGCGGAATGCGGCGGGGGAAAAGCTTACTGCTTGGAGAACTGGTCCTTGCCGGCGCCGCACAGGGGGCACACCCAGTCAGCGGGAACCTGCTCCCAGGCAGTGCCGGGGGCCACGCCGTTATCGGGGTCGCCCTCAGCGGGGTCGTAAATATAGCCGCACAGATCGCAGACGTACTTATCCATGTTGGAACACTCCTTGTTTTCAATCAAAATCAAGCGGCAGATACCGGACGGGGGGAAACAACCTTGCCGGATTTCCTGTCCTGTGGTATGATACGCTTGTTACGCTACTATTTATACCACATCGGGGGACACTGTGAAAATTGGCAATATCACGATAAATTCGGCCCTGGCGCTGGCTCCTATGGCGGGAGTGACAGACCTGGCCTTCCGGACCATCTGCCGGGAGCTGGGGGCGGGCTATACCATTACGGAGATGGTGAGCGCCAAGGCCCTGTGCTATCAGGACAAAAAGTCGGTTCCGCTCCTTCAGCTGGGGGAGGGGGAACACCCGGCGGCGGTGCAAATCTTCGGCAGCGACCCGGCCTGTATGGAGCAGGCAGCGGGTATGGCCGCGGAGCGCTCCGGCGCCGATATCATCGACATCAATATGGGCTGCCCGGTGCCTAAAGTGGCCAATTCCGGAGACGGCTCGGGGTTGATGAAGAACCCGGAACTGGCGGTCAAGGTGGCGGAGGCGGTAATCCGGGGGGCTGGCGGCAGGCCGGTGACGGTGAAGTTCCGCCTGGGCTGGGACAAGGGCTCCATCAACTGCGTGGAGTTTGCCAAAGCCATGGAGGAGGCAGGGGTGGCCGCCGTGGCGGTCCACGGCCGCACTCGGACCCAGATGTACTCCGGCACCGCCAACTGGGACTACATCCGGGCGGTAAAAGAGACGGTTTCCATTCCGGTGATCGCCAACGGCGATGTATTTGAGCCCAAGGATGCGGTACGCATCCTCAAGTACACCGGGGCGGATATGGCCATGATCGGCCGGGGCTGCTTCGGCAATCCCTGGCTGTTCCAGCGGGCCCAGGCGGCTCTGGCGGGGGAGGAGATCCCGCCCCTGCCCCCGCTGGCCCAGCGGTGCGACACGGCGGTGCGGCAGTTTGAGCTGTCGGCGGCTCAGAAGGGGGAACACATTGCCTGCCTGGAGGCCCGGAAGCACTACGCCTGGTACCTGAAGGGGGTGCCCCACGCTGGGTACTATAAGGAACAGATCAGCCATGTGTCTACCCTGGAGGATATCTACAAGGTGACGGCGGGCATCAAGCGGGATCTGAAAGACGAGCCGGACCGGTAACGGCGCCGGGCACAAGACAGACAAGGGGGTGAGAAAGGCATGAAAGCGGAATGGGAACTGGTCCAGCGGGCCAAGCAGGGGGACGAGGAGTCCTTTGCCGCCCTGGTGGAGCAGAATCAGGGACGGATTTACAATCTGGCCCTGCGGATGACGGGCAACCCGGACGATGCCCTGGAGCTGAGTCAGGAGGCCTTTCTCAACGCCTGGAAGGGGCTGGGCAAGTTTCAGGGGGACAGCTCCTTTGCCACCTGGCTGTACCGGCTGACCAGCAATGTGTGCATTGATTTTCTCCGCCGGGAAAAGCGGAGAAATGCCCTGTCCATGACTATCTCCCTGGACGATGAGGAGGAGGCCCGTCAGGCCGAGCTGCCCGACGAGCGGTTCTCCCCCCATGTGGAAGCTGAGCGCCGGGAGCGGCAGGAGACGCTCCGGGCGGGCCTCAGCACCCTGTCGGCGGAGCACCGGCGGGTGCTCATCCTCCGGGAGCTGGAGGGGCTGTCCTACGGCGAGATCGCCCAGGTACTGGGTCTGGAGGAGGGCACGGTGAAATCCCGCATTGCCCGTGCTCGGCTGGCTCTGCGAAACTATTTGAAAAAACAGGGGAACTTTTTTGATTCGTCCACGTCTATACCATGAACAAGGGGGAACTTCCCCCAAAACGGAGAGGAGGGAACGATATGCTGAGCTGTGACGAGGCGCTGGAACTAATCAGCGCCCGGTTGGACGGACCTCTGACCCAGGAAGAGACTGCCCGGCTGGAGGAGCACCTGTCGGCGTGCCCGGCGTGCCGGACCCTTGCGGAGGATCTGAAGGAGCTCCATGAGGAATTACCCCAGCTGGCCGCTCAGCCCCCTGTCGGGCTGAAGGAGGGGGTTATGGACCAGATCCACACCTCCAAGGTCACCCCCTTCCAGAGCAAGAAGCGGCAGTGGCGCTGGCGGAGCCTGGCCTCCCTGGCGGCGGTGGCCGCCCTGGTGCTGGTGGGCGCTGGGGTTATGGACCAGTGGCGCACCGGCGGCTTCCGGGGCGGCGAGCAGGCCCCCGGCAGCATTTCCGTGGCGGTGGAGAGCAACCTGCCTGCCGGAGGCGATGAGGAGGGACCGGTGACCCGAGAGATCGTGCCCCAGCCCACCCAGGCCCAGGCAGAGAGCGGCAATCAGGAGGATCAGACTGCCGGCGGCAGCTCCGGTCAGGGGACAGACAGCCAGCAGGGCGGTCAGAGCTATTCCGGAGAGGGCAGTACAAAGACCACGGAGCCTGCTGCTGCGTCCCAGACACCTGCTGGAACTGGAGCTGAACCCTACAGCGTGACCCCGGACGACCGGGGAGTCCAGACGACCCAGGCCACCGTGAATCCCACGCTTACCCAGATCGGTCTTACCCAGACGGAAGCCCTGTACAAGCTGGCCGCCTGGCTGGGCTGGAACACCGACGAGCTGACCGTGGGTGAGGACGGTACCATGACCGGCCCCACTGCTCAGGACGGCACCACCACCAAGCTGATGTGCGCCGGACTGAACCAGGAGGGTACCGGCTGGCTGTGCCAGCTGGAGCAGGTCACCCCTGGCCCTGACGGTACCGCCAGCTGCACCGCCTACACCGTGCCGCTGGACGGCAGCGAGATCGTGCAACCGTAATTATTTTGAGAAAGCGCAGGCCGCGGGCCTGCGCTTTTTCTATTTGGATGTGACGAAACAGAGGGCTGGCGCGTAGTTCAGGTGAAAGGCCTTTTCAAACACCTGGAGAGGAGGGGTCATGTGAAGGATGATGTCAGTGGGTTCAACGCCCGGGCGGAGGAACTGCTGGAGCGGTACGCCGGGCTGGTCTACCGCCTGGCCTTTGCCCGCACCCGCAGCAGGGAGGGGGCGGAGGACGTGTTTCAGGAGGTGTTTCTCCGCCTGGTGGCCAAGCGTCCCCAGCTGGAAACTGAGGAACACGAAAAAGCCTGGTTCTGCCGGGTGACCATCAACTGCGCCAACTCATACTGGCGCAATCCCTTCCGCCGGCGCACCGAGCCGCTGGAGGCGGCGGAGCACCTCCCGGCCCCGGAGACGGCGGAGAGCGGATTGGACGCCTGCCTGGACAGGCTGTTCCCCGAGCTGCGGGTAGTGGTCCATCTCTACTACTACGAGGGGTACTCCACCTCTGAGATTGCCGGGCTGCTGGGCAAGAAGGAGTCCGCCGTGCGGATGCGCCTGATGCGGGTCCGGCGGCAGCTGCGGGACTATCTGGAAGAAGGAGGGGATTCCTGTGTTTGAGCATGACTATCGCGCCAAATTTGACGAGATTGCTCCGGACCGGGCGCTGGTGGAGGGTACCCGGGACCGGATGAGAAAAGCGTTGTCCGGGGAGAAGGCCCGGCCCCGCCGCCTTACCCGCCGGGGGCTTGTGGCGGCAGCCGCTGCCGCCGTCCTCACGGTTTCGGCCCTGGCGGCGGGGCCCACCCTCTGGCAGGCCATCCAGAACGACCTGGGCAGCCGGGCCCCCTATGCCACAGAGGTGGAGGCCGCCTGTGAGGATCAGGGGGTCCGGATCGAAGGAGTCCGAGCCCTGGCTGACGGCAGGATGGTGCGGGTCTATTTCACGGCTCGGGACCTGGACGGGAATCGGCTGGATGAGACCACGCAGATCAGTTGTTCCCTGATGAGGACGGACAGGGATGTCTGGCCCTACTGTCTGGAGGGCTTTGGCCCCGAGCAGTTGCCCAGGCTGACCCAGGTGGAGATGCTGGTGGACTATTCTGCCCTGAGCAAACCGGTGGAAGGGGAGTGGACCATAGAAATTCCACTCCAGACAGTGGAATCTGAGCATTTTTCCATCTCCCTTGCATTGCCTGCTGATCTTGGGGCGGAGGGCTCTGTCATGGCCCAGTCCTTGGAACTCTCCCCGCTGAGCCTTACTCTGGTTTGTGATCAGGATACCATGTACCTGGAGGATGGAAAGACCCTCCCCTTTATTACACTGGAGAAATTTACTCCTACGGTCGTTTTGAAGGACGGCACCGTCCTGACCCCAACGTATGCGGATGGAAACAGCTGGTGGGCCACCTGGGCCTTCGATCAGCCCGTCGACCCGGAGCAGGTGGTTTCCATTACCCTCAACGGCCAGACCATCCCCGTGGACCAAAGCTGAACTGTCCCAAGGCCCCGCCCCTTCTGCGGCGGAGCCTTCCTCTGCCTTACCCGGGAGTTTGCGCGATTTTTCTAAAGTTTTAGTTGTAACTGACGGAACTTTCATGTATAATGGACAACAGCAGTTTACCATGCTGCTCCGCGATTCCAAATGTAAGGAGAGGAAACAAGTTATGAGCTATTCCGTACAAAATATCCGCAACGTCTGTCTGCTGGGACACGGTGGCAACGGAAAGACCTCCCTGGCCGAGAGTATGCTGTTTTTGACCGGTGGTACCCCCCGTCTGGGCAATCCTGCCGACGGAAACACCGTTTGTGATTATGATCCCGAAGAGACCCGCCGCCAGATTTCCATCTCCACCGCGGTGGCCCCCATTGAGTACAATGGCTGTAAGATCAACGTGCTGGACACTCCCGGCTACTTCGACTTCTCCGGTGAGGTCATGGAGGCCATGCAGGTTTCCGACGCCGCCATCATCGTCTGCTCCGCCAAGGGCGGCATGAGCGTGGGCGCCGAGAAGGCCTGGAAGCTGTGCCAGCGCCGCAATATGCCCCGTCTGCTCTACATCTCCAAGACCGACGAGGATAACTCCGATTACAACGCCGCCTTCGACACCCTGCGGGAGCGCTTTGGCAAGAACATCGCCCCCGTGGTGGCCCCCATCTGGGACGCCGACAAGAAGGTCATTGGCTTCATCGACGTGCTCCATAAGCGTGCCTTTGAGGCGGGCCCCAAGGGCGAGCGCGTGGAGATCGACGTGCCCGACGAGAAGTTGCCCGTGCTGGACGAGCTGTACGACGCCCTGAAGGAGTCCGTGGCCGAGACCAGCGAGGAGCTGATGGACAAGTATTTCTCCGGCGAGGACTTCACCTACGCCGAGATGATCCAGGGCCTGCGCCAGGGCGTCAAGGAGCTGTCCCTCTTCCCTGTGGTGTGCGGCTCCGCCATCACCGGCCTGGGCACCCGTATGCTGCTGGACATCATCGTGGAGCTGCTGCCCTCTCCCCTGGAGGGTCATCCCCTCATGGGCGAGAACGAGAAGGGCGAACTGGACGAGTTCGTGGCCTTCCCCGGCGCTCTGCCCTGCGCCTTTGTGTGGAAGACCGTGTCCGACCAGTACGGCAAGTACTCCTATGTGAAGGTGCTCTCCGGTAACCTGAAGCCCGATATGCAGGTGGTCAACGCCCGCACCGGCGCCACCGAGAAGCTGGGCCGCCTGTACGTCATGAAGGGCAAGAAGGCCGAGGAGGTCAAGGAGCTGGAGTGCGGCGACATCGGCGCCATCGGCAAGATGGACAAGGTCAAGACCGGCGACACCCTGTCCGACCCCCGCAAGGTGGTCAAGATTGAGCCCATCCCCTTCCCCGAGCCCTGCTATTCCGTGGCCATCAGCCCCAAGACCAAGGGCCAGGAGGACAAGATCGCTGCCGGTCTTACCCGCCTGAACGAAGAGGATCTCACCTTCAACTGGGTGAACAACGCCGAGACCCACCAGATGGTGGTTTCCGGTACCGGTGATATGCAGATGGACGTCATCGTCTCCCGCCTGAAGAGCCGCTTCGGCGTGGACGCCGAGCTCTCCGAGCCCCGTGTGGCTTACCGTGAGAAGATCCGCAAGAAGGTGGAGGTCCAGGGCCGCCACAAGAAGCAGACCGGCGGTCACGGCCAGTTCGGCGACGTGTGGATGCGCTTTGAGCCCGGCGACACCGAGGAGCTCCAGTTCTGCGAGGAGGTCGTGGGCGGCGCTGTGCCCAAGAACTACTTCCCCGCTGTTGAGAAGGGTATGCGTGAAGCCGTGGTCCACGGCGTGCTGGCGGGCTATCCCGTGGTGTACCTGAAGGCCACCCTGTTCGACGGCTCCTATCACCCCGTTGACTCCTCCGAAATGGCCTTTAAGACCGCCGTGCAGCTGGCTTACAAGGCCGGTATGCCCCAGGCCAGCCCCGTGCTGCTGGAGCCCATCGGCGAGCTGAAGGTCACCATCCCCGACAGCTACATGGGCGACGTCATCGGCGACCTGAACAAGCGCCGTGGCCGCGTGATGGGTATGAACCCCGACGGCGAGGGCAACCAGGTGGTGGAGGCCGAGGTGCCTATGGCGGAGATGAGCCGCTATGCCATCGACCTGCGGTCCATGACTCAGGGCCGCGGTTCCTTCACCTTCCACTTTGTCCGCTACGAGGACGCTCCTCCCGCCGCCCAGGAGAAGGCCATCGAGGCCGCCAAGGCGATGCAGGACGAGGCAGACTAATAGAATGCACAAGGGCCGGGCTGATATCAGCCCGGCCCGTTTTTTCGGCGGGAGGAAAAGCGTCCTCGACCAAGCGTTTTGCCCTATGGGCAAAACCTTGATGCCGGGGCAATTCACTTGCCCCGAGCAGGTGAAAAGAAGTGGGGACCCCGGCGGGTCTTGACCCGCTGGGGCGGACGCACCTCCCGCCGCCCAGGAGAAGGCCATTGAGGCCGCCAAGGCGATGCAGGAAGAGGCAGACTAATAAGAGCACAAGGGCCGGGCTGAAATCAGCCCGGCCCGTTTTTTCGGCGGGAGGAAAAGCGTCCTCGTCCAAGCGTTTTGCCCCAAGGGCAAAACCTTGATGCCGGGGCAATTCACTTGCCCCGAGCAGGTGAAAAGAAGTGGGGACCCCGGCGGGTCTTGACCCGCTGGGGCGGACGCACCTCCCGCCGCCCAGGAGAAGGCCATCGAGGCCGCCAAGGCGATGCAGGACGAGGCAGACTAATAGGACCACAAGGGCCGGGCTGATTTCAGCCCGGCCCGTTTTTGCGGCGGCAGGAGGACGCGTCCTCGTCCAAGCGTTTTGCCCACAGGGCAAAACCTTGATGCCGGGGCAATTCACTTGCCCCGAGCAGATGAAAAGGAATGGCGCGGACAGGAACCTTTCAGAAAACTTTCAGAAATAAGAGAAGACAAGGGAAGAAAACTGTGGTAAACTTGAATACACCTCACCCGCGCCTGCATAAGAATGTGAAACACAATCACAAGGAGGAAACTTTTATGCGTACTGGAAAGAGAGCTGCAGCCCTTGCGCTGGGTGCCGCTTTGACCCTGTCCATGACTGCCTGCGGCGGCGGGACTGCCAACAAGGAAGATGCTACCGCGAAGATCCGGGCGGCCTCTGAGAAGGTCAATGCGGTGGAGAGTATGGAGGCCACCATGGTCATGGAAATGGATATGACCGCCATGGGCCAGAAGGTGGAGACTGATACCACCATGGATATGGTGTGCTTCAACGACCCCATGAAGATGAAGGCCGACATGACCATGGACATGGGTTCCCTGGGCTCGGTTTCCATGAGTATTTTTGCCGAGGCTGACGGGGATACCTACAATATGTACCTCTATGACGGCAACACCTGGACCAGCCAGACCGCCACCGTCAATATGCTGGAGCAGTACGACGCCCAGCAGAGTGTGAACCTCTATCTGGACAGCGGCGCGGAGTACATCAGCGTGGGTACCGAGGAGATCAACGGCGTGACCGCCGACAAGTATACCGGCGTGATTCGGGGCGAGGCCATGGAAGAAGTGCTTAAGGCCAGCGGCGCCACCACCAATCTGGAGTCCAGCCTGGGCGGTATGGTGGATGTGTCCGACTTTTACAGCGATCTGGGCGATATGCCCATCACCGTGTGGATCGACCAGGAGAGCGGCTATCCCGTGCGCTACTTCATGGATATGACCGACGTGATGCAGTCCATCATGGGCAAGGCACTGAACGCGGCGATGGGAAGCGTGGAAGGCGCGGAAGGTGTGGATGTCAGTGGCATGATGACCATCGACAAGGTGGAGGTCATCATGGATTGCACCAACTACAACAACGCCGCCGATTTTGAGATTCCGGCGGAGGCCCTGGGCGCCTGATCCCAGATACAGACATTAAAAATGGGTGCTGTCAACAGACAGCACCCATTTTTTGTTCTAAATTCATTTGTGATACAGCTTGTTGGTCTCATACTGGGGCTCGCAGGTGAGGCGCAGGCCCAGACGGCTGTAGGTGTGGGAGTCCACGGGAGAGAGAATGACGGAGGAGTGGGCCTCACACCCCCGCAGGGCGGAGAGCTGATCCAGCGCCTGCTTGGCCAGAGGATTGGTGGTGGCGGAGATGGCCAGGGCAATGAGGATCTCGTCAGAGTGGAGCCGGGGGTTCACCGAGCCCAGGTGGTGGACCTTCACCTGCTGGATGGGCTCCAGAGCCTCACGGGAGATCAGGTGGTGTTCATGGTCGATGCCTGCCAGCCGCTTGAGGGCGTTGAGCAGGGTGGCGGAGGAGGCGCCCATCAGATCGGTGGTCTTACCGGTGACTACCTCGCCGTCGGGCAGCTCGATGGCTCCGGCGGGGTTGCCGGTCTCCTCAGCCACCTGGGCGGCAGCGGCCACCACAGACCGGATGGACACATCCACATGGGCCTGCTGCATAACGGTCTCCAGCTTGTACACCAGATCGTCGGTGGCGGTGCCGATGCGGCGGTCGCACAGGGCGGTGTAGTACCGGCGGACGATCTCCTGACGGGCGGCGGCACACACCGCGTCGTCGTCCACGATGCACTTGCCCGCCATATTCACGCCCATATCGGTGGGGGACTTGTAGGGACACTCTCCCATGATCTTCTCAAACATGGCGGAGAGGACGGGGAAGATCTCCACGTCCCGGTTATAGTTCACCGTGGTCTCCCCGTAGGCGGCCAGGTGGAAGGGGTCGATCATGTTCACATCCCCCAGGTCGGCGGTGGCGGCCTCGTAGGCCAGGTTCACCGGATGCTGGAGGGGCAGGTTCCAGATGGGGAAGGTCTCAAACTTGGCGTAGCCCGCCTTCACGCCCCGCTTGTACTCGTGGTACAGCTGGGACAGGCACACCGCCATCTTGCCGCTGCCGGGGCCGGGGGCGGTGACCACCACCAGAGGCCGCTGGGTCTCGATATAGTCGTTTTTGCCGTAGCCCTCGTCGCTGACGATGAGGGTGGTGTTGTGGGGGTAACCGGCAATGGGGTAGTGGAGGTAGGTCTTGACGCCCAGGTGTTCCATCCGGCGCTGGAAGGCGTCGGCGGCGGGCTGGCCGGCATACTGGGTGATGACCACGCTGCCCACCAGCAGGCCCTGGCTCCGGAACGCGTCGATGAGCCGCAGCACGTCCACATCGTAGGTAATACCCAGGTCGCCCCGGACCTTATTTTTCTCAATGTCATTGGCGCAGATGGCGATGACCACCTCCACCGAATCCCGCAGCTCCTTCAGCATCCGGATCTTGCTGTCCGGCTCAAAGCCGGGCAGTACCCGGGAGGCGTGATAATCGTCAAACAGCTTGCCGCCAAATTCCAGGTAGAGCTTGTTGTCGAACTTGCGAATCCGCTCCCGGATGTGCGCCGACTGGAGCTCCAGATATTTTTGATTGTCAAACCCGATTTTGTCCATTTCCGGTCTCCGTCCCTTCTCATATCATTTTTCACTCAACGGCTATTGTACCACAATTCCGGGACGGTCTGTAGGCTTTTTTTCTGTTTGCGGAAAATTTGGCGAAAGTGTTGACATTATACTCCTACAGCTGTAGTATCTATGTAGATACTACAGCTGTAGGAGGGGTGGAGATGAAGCTGAGTGACAAGGAGTGGCGGGTGCTGGAGGCCCTGTGGACGTCGCCGGATGGGCTGGCTCTGGGCGAGGCGGTGGAGGCGCTGCGGCCCGCCACCGGCTGGAGCCGCAACACGGTGCTTACCTACCTGACCCGGATGGAGGCAAAAGGTTTGGTGACCATTGACAAGACCCAGGCGCCCCACCGCTACCGGGCGGCGGTGGACCGGGAGGCCTGTGCAGCTCAGGAGCGGCGGGGGCTGCTGGACCGGGTGTATCAGGGCTCGGCGGGCAAGCTGGTGGCCGCCTTTTTGAAGGAGGAGAAGCTGACTGCCCAGGAACGGGAGGAGCTGCGGAAGCTGCTGGACGACATGGAGGTGTGATCCATGGAAAACATCTGGGCCTTTTTGATGCAGACCCTTACCGCCTCGGTGGCGGCGGCGATGCTGCTCATTGCCAAGCGGCTCTTTTTGGACAAATTGTCTCCCCGGTGGCAGTATGGAGTGTGGGTCATTCTGGCCCTGCGGGTATTGCTGCCTGCCGGGCTGCTGGGCCGATCCCTCCTGCCGGAGGGGCGGATGGTGCTGGAGACCGCCAGACTGACGGTGGAGGCCAACCTGTCCTCTGCGCTCACTCAGCCCTATACCGGGACGGAGGTGGTGGCCCCCGTCCCGCTGCTCCGGCCTGTCATGCCCACCAGTGTGACCGACTGGCTTTTTATCATTTATGTGGCCGGGGTGGTCCTTACTCTGCTATGGTTTTTGCTGACCTATGTGGCTCTGCGCCGGAAGGTGGCCCGGGGAAGGGCCCCTGCACCTGAGGTGACAGCCCAGCTGGAGCGGGTGGCGGTGGGGTACGGCCTGAAGGTGCCCAAGCGAGTGGTTGTGCTGGCGGAGGCGGAGAGCGCTTTTGTGTGCGGGCCGCTCTCCCCGGTGCTGGTGCTGCCGGAGCGGGCGGTGGATAACAAGGTGCTCCTCCACGAGCTGCTCCACCTGAAATATGGGGATTTGTGGGCCGGCGTGGGGATCTGCCTGCTGCGCTGCCTCCACTGGTGCAACCCCCTGCTGTGGTACTGCTGGAACCGGGCCCAGAACGACAGCGAGGCACTGTGCGACCAGCGGGTGCTGGAACGGCTGGAGGGGGAGCAGCGGCGGGAATACGGCGTGATCCTCCTGTCCATGGCGGAGGACAAATATGCCCGGGCGCCGGGTACCACCTCCATGGCCAACGGAGGCCGCAACATCAAGGACCGTATCGGGGCCATTGCCCGGTTCAAGCGTTACCCCAGAGGGGTGGCTTTAGGGGCCCGGTGCGTGGCGGTGGTATTGGCGGTGACCTGTCTGGCGGGCACCGGCGGGGCGGTGGCGGTGCCTGAGTATGACCAGCGGGGGAGTTTTGCAATGACCGCCGCCATGCTCAACCGGCCCACCACTGTGGCCGGAGCGCTGGACACTTACGCCAAGGCGGTGCTGTGCGACAGTCCGGTGTATTTTGCTATGGTGACCCCGGAGAAGGAACGGGCCCAGGTGGTTCAGGCGGTGGGGAAACCATTTGAGAATGTGGAAAATGATTATCTGGAAGGGTCTATCTTCGGGAAATTGAATTTCCGGTGGTCCCGGCCCGCCTGGCAGGCGGAGTGGTCGGTGATGAACCTGCTGGCCGATGGAGCGGGCGGCTACACCGGGGTACTCTTCTTCACCCCCTTCAGCCATGACGAGACCCAGGGCCTTGTTTACCAGTCCGTGGCCATCCGGCCCCTGGGGGATTACTGGACGGTAGAACCCGTCGGGGAACTGACGCTACAGCTGCGGGAGGACTGGTGGCTCTGCCCCAGCACGGATACCCCCTATGCCACCTATACGGCGGAGGGAGAAGGGCTCTATCTGGAAGTGGACTTCCAGTGCCGGCTGTGGGGAGACAGCACTGTCTGGGACACCTCCTACGGCTCCTTCTCCTTCTCCGACTCTGGCTATCTGGATCCCAAGCCCCTCCCACATCTCTCTTTTACACAGCTTCGGACGGGGGTAGGGGCCCGGCTGGTGTTCGCCGAGACGGGGGAGGCCGTCTCCCTGCCCATCACCGTGGCTCCCATGCAGCCCGGTGAGGATCCCCTCCGGGCTCTGGAGGAGAGTTTTTACACCTTTACCCTGAACCCCGGCAGTCTGGACGAGGATCCCGTCCAGGCCAGCACCGGGATTACCAGTGGAACCAACCTCACCCTTACCGAAATGCCCGCCGCCCTGGCGGTGGCCGTTGAGGACGGGGATCGAACCTACATCTGCGTGGCTCTACCGGAGGAGGTGGTCCCATGAGCAGTACCTATCGTGGCCTGACCAAAATTGCCTGGGGCTATGTATTTCTCCATCTGAATCTGAACCTGGGTACCCTGAACGTTCTGCCCAACTGGGTGGGCTATCTGCTCTTTTTCTCCGCCATCACCCTGCTGGGGGATCAGCTGCGGGACCTGACCCTGCTCAAACCCTTCTGCATCCTGCTGGGAGCGAGGGAGCTGGCCGACTGGTTGGCGGTGTTTGCCACCGGACAGACACTGATGGGGCAGTTTTTCCTGCTGGATGCGCTGCTTACCTGCATCGGCCTGTATTTTCACTTCCAACTGCTCACCGACCTGGCTATCCTGGCGGATGGAGCAGGGGAGAACGGGAGCGGCCTGCGGACCTGCCGCAATGTGGACGCGGTGCTGCGTACCCTCATGTGCCTGCCCCTGCCCTGGGAGGAATGGGATACCCTGGGCACGCTTATTCTGATGGGTGTGCTGGTGGTATGGATCATCGTCATGTTCTGCATCATCTGGCAGCTCTTCCGCCTGCGGAAGAAATTTGCCTGAAAAGGGCCTGTTGCAAAATAGCTGTTTTGCACAAACCTGTCATTGCGAGCCAGTGCGCACACTGGCGTGGCAATCCGTTTCCCCGGCAAAAGGGGCGGATTCCCGAGAAAAACGGCCGCCCGGTGGGCGGCCGTTTTTCTCGGAATGACGGGTCTTTGTACGAGCTGCACATTTTGCAACAGACCCTTTTTTGTAACCGGATTGTCATTGACAGAATGGTCTATAGACTGTAGACTACAGGTGAGGACGACAAGTAGTAGACCAAAGGAGGCGATCCTATGAGCGATTGGAAACTGGGGGCGGTGGAGTCCCGCTTTGCCGATCTCATCTGGCAGGGGGAACCCATGACCTCCACCCAGCTGGTGCGCCAGGCGGAGGAGGCCCTGGGCTGGAAAAAGTCCACCACCTATACGGTGCTCAAGCGGCTGTGCCAGCGGGGCATTTTTCAAAATCAGGACGGGGTGGTGACCGCCCTGGTGTCCAAAGAGGAGTTCTACGCCCGGCAGAGCGAGGAATTTGTGGAGGAGACTTTTTCCGGGTCTCTGCCCGCCTTCCTCACTGCCTTCACCCGCCGGAAAAAACTGTCCCAGGAGGAGATCACGCAGTTACAGCAGCTCATTGATGAGAGCAGGGGGTGACCTAAAATGACGGCATTCTTGTCTCAGACGCTGTTCCCGACCCTTTTGAACATGAGCCTCACGGCAGGCATCGTGATCCTGTGTGTGATAGCGGCCCGACTGGCCCTGAAGCGGGCCCCAAAGGTCTTTTCCTATGCCCTGTGGGCGGTGGTGCTCTTCCGGCTTCTGTGTCCGGTGTCCCTGCCCTCCGGCATCTCCCTGCTGGGGGCCCTGGACGCCCCGGCCAGACAGGCAAGCCCGGTGGTGAGCACCGTCACCTATGTGCAGCCCCAGCGGCAGCCGGAGGCTATCCAGCCCCAGACCGAGCAGGTGCCGGTGGAGCCCCAAACACCCGCCTCTGATTCCTTGGCTCCTGTAGTCCCGGAACAGCAGGCTACTTCCACTGTGGACTGGGCCGCTGTGGCGGCCTGGGTGTGGTTGGCCGGCGTGCTGGGCATGGCGGGGTACAGCATCTTCGCCTTGCTTCGGCTGCGGCGTAGACTGGTGGGCAGTCTGCGTTTGCGAGACAACATCTATCTGGCCGACCACATCTCCACCCCATTTGTGCTGGGACTGGTACGGCCTAAAATCTATCTGCCCTCCACCTTGACGGAGGGGGAGATGGGCTACATCATCCGCCATGAGCGGTACCACATCCGCCACGGGGACCATGTGGTAAAGGTGCTGGCTTTTGCCGGCCTGTGCCTCCACTGGTTCAACCCCCTGGTGTGGGCGGCCTTCATTCTGGCGGGCAAGGACATGGAGATGCGGTGCGACGAGGCGGTGGTGCGGCAGCTGGGCGAAAAGGTAAAGGCAGACTACTCCGCTTCCCTGCTGGCTCTGGCCACCGGACGGCTCACCATCGCGGGTACCCCCCTGGCCTTTGGGGAGGGAGACCCCAAGGGGCGTATCCGCAACCTGCTGCGGTGGAAGCGGCCCCGGGTGTGGCTGTCCGCTGTGGCCTGCATGGCCTGCGTGGCGGTGATTGCCGCCTGCGCCGCCAATCCCGCGGGGCAGACCAGTCAGACGCCGGCCGGGGAAAGCGGGCAGTATGAGAGCATGGAGGACTTTGCCCAGCAGACCTTGGACAGTGTCAAAGAGGTAACCTACTATAAATTCTCCAACGGGACAGCTACCACCGAGGAGGCCACTGCCCAGGTCACCGGCACCAAGGTGGCCTGGCTGGACAAGATGGGCGAGGTGGAAGGACTGGCCCCCGAGGGTACCCTGGAGGCCTGGACATTTAACTACCTGGTGCAGCTGGACGTTCCCGCCGAAGAAGTTGCCCTGGTGGGCGGTATGTACGAGAAGGACGGCTGGTTTGACCTGGAGGGCCAGGGTGGGCACAACATCGTCGCCTTGCGCTACCCCGACGGCACTTATGACGTTCTTTACGATCAGGTCGTCAACGACAACTTCGATTTCTTGGGCTATCACAAAAGCTATGAAGAGGCTATCTACGACTGGTATGTGACCGACCAGGGCCTGGATCTGCCGCTCTATGTGGGGGACTGGATCGAACAGATCACCTATCCGTCGGAGGACTCCAAGCCCAGCAACTATCCGGTCCACCGGTACGACGGGGACGGCTGGTATCTCTATATTCCTGTGATGGCCTGGACCCAGTGGTCGGCGGACCCGGTCCACAGCGTATGGGTGTCCCAGTACAATACCGGCTCGGCCATCACGGTGGACTACACCAAGACCAACCTGGCCGACTATCTGGCGGGGGATACCCAGGGCATGACCCCTGCCGGTGACAGCGGACGGGTCTTTGAGGCCCAGTGGTACGGCTGGAACTACCGCTACTACTATGTGGAGGGGACAGAGGGATGCTGGAGGATCACCATCCAGTGGCAGGACACCGCCATTACCGATTATCCTCACATCGCCATTGAGCCCCAGGTGATGGCCCTTATGGCGGAGAGCTTCACCCCGGACAGCCGGATTACCCTGTCGGGGCAAGGGCTGGCCATGGAGTCTGTACTGAAGAATGCCAGCGGGCTGACCAGCCGCCTGGTGTGGGTAGATTGTAACCAGGAGACCGAGCTGACCCGTACCGGAACAGAGGCAGAGGTGCTGGAAGCAGCGGCGGCCAGGCTGGAGTCCATTGAGGACCCGGAGTCTTATATGGACGCTGACGGCGGGCTGTGCCTGTACCTGAACGGCCCGGGGGATTCCCACATCAGCGTCTACGCCATCCAGTCCCAGCCCTATACGGTGCTGCTGCGCTATGTGGGAGATATGGTCAACGAATCGGCCATCGTGGAGGACCCGCAGCTCTATCTCTACCTGATGGCCGCCGGGGAGAACACCAATGTGGAGCTCTACGACCTGGACGACGATGGATTCCAGGAGGCCCTGACCTGGCCCACGGGTGAGAAAAATAATGTGATCATCTATGATTTCTATGGCGATGAGATCCACAAGACCGACGCCGCCCGGGAACTGGGGGCCGACTTTGCCGACATCACGAGGCTCATCGGGAATATCCAGCTGGAATACGGTGATTTGGTGCTGGCCAGAGTGGATGGAGAAGAGGGCGTATACCAGTACAAGGACGGAACGCTGACCTATGTCTGCACCCTGGAGGAGGCGCTGCTGAAAACATGACAGGAACAGAGACGCTCCATCAGCTGTGGCTGGACGATGAGGCCCGCATCGTCTCCTTCCACCCCATGGAGGGCTGGCGGCTGCTGGACTTTTGGGACCATGGGCATTTCATGGGATTTCTCCAGAGTTTGCAGCAAAAGGGCTACCGGTTTCAATGAGAAAAGGGGATCTGCCGCATGGCAGGTCCCCTTTTGCTGTCTGTCAATCCAAAGAAATATGGCTGCGGATGCGCTGAATGATCATCTCCATGGCCACCTGGTTGCGGCCGCCCTCGGGCACGATCAGGTCGGCGTACCGCTTGGAGGGCTCCACAAACTGCTCGTGCATGGGCTTGACGGTGGTGAGGTACTGCTGCACCACCGAGTCCAGGGAGCGGCCCCGCTGTTTTACGTCCCGCATGATGCGGCGGAGGATACGCACGTCGGCGTCGGTGTCCACAAAGAGCTTGATGTCCATCCGCTCTCGCAGGGCGGGCTCCACGAAGATGAGGATGCCCTCCACCAGGATCACCCTGGCAGGGCGGACCTCCACCGTCTCGGCGGCCCGGTTGTGCATGGTGTAGTCGTAGGTGGGGCTGTACACCGTCTCCCCCCGGCGCAGAGCGCCCAGATCTTCCACCAGGCGCTGGGTGTCGAAGGCGTCCGGATGGTCGTAGTTCAGCTTGCACCGCTCCTCATAGGGCATCTCGTCGTGCTGCTTGTAGTAGTTGTCGTGGTAGAGGATGGAGACCGAGTCCCCAAAGCGCTCCTTCAGACCCAGAGTCAGGGTGGTTTTGCCCGAGCCGGTGCCCCCGGCGATGCCGATGATCATGGTGTCCATTGCGTCCGCTCCCCCATTTTTTTATTTAGTATAGCATAATCCCCCCGGATGCTACAAGACATCCGGGGGGATTTCTCAGGTTTCCTCGTTCTCGAAGAGCAGCCGGTAGTCCCCCTCTTCATGGAGGTAGACCGCCTCCAGATCCTCATCGGCCCAGGCGTGGTCGAAGGGAAGGGAGAACTTCACGCAGGTGCCGCAGGAGGCGGACAGCTTGCGGGGTACCGGCATCATCACCGCGTTGTCTCCCAGGGCTTTCAGCTTCTTGTGGAAGGTGAGGGCCCCGAAGTGGGTGTGGAAGGTGGCGATGTGCTCCTTACTTGGTGATGGTGAGCTCATAGTCCTCCCCCACCTCTTTCCAGGTCACCTGGTAGCCATTGTTGGCGGCAAACCGGCGCACGTTCTGGAGAGGAGTCTCATTGTCTACCAGCACCACCAGGGGGGTGCCGTTTTGCAGGGCCTTCTTGGTCATGAGCACCGGCTCAGGACAGGAGTAGCCTCTGGCGTCCACTTGATTCATACCGTTCACCTCACGCTTTCTTGGTGTTGCCCGCGCCGATGGCGCAGACCAGGACCAGACCGATGATGACGGCCACCTTACCGGCAAAGCTGGGGCCGTCGGTGGAGGAGGCCAGGCCGAAGTTATGGCAGAAGGCGGCGCCCACCACCATGCCCAGCACGGCCACGGAGGAGTCGCTGTTGCCGCTGCCGGAGAGGATGAGCTGACGCAGGGGACAGCCACCCAGCAGCACGGAGCCCAGACCCACCAGCACCATGCCCAGCAGGTTCCAAAGCCCGTCGGTGTGGGCCACGGCCTGACCGGCAAAGCCGGGGTTGAAGCCGCCCTTGAGGCCCATGTCGCCCACGATCAGGTTGCCCACCAGCACGGCCACGAAGATGGCCACGAAGCCCATCAGCAGGTGGAAGTCCTTCAGCATCATGGCGTCCCGGATGCCGCCGGCCATGCACAGACGGCTGCGCTGGGCGATGGCGCCCACCACCAGACCGGCGATAAGGGCGGCGGCGATGGGAGCCCGCATGGAGCCGGGACCCTCAGTGGAGAAGAAGATGAAGGCGGGAGCGGCGATCACCAGGATGAGCAGGCCCACGTTGACGGCGGGCATGAGCACACCCTCGATCTTGGGCTGAGGCTGGGACTTCTTGAGGGAGAAGCCTGCCTTCAGGAACAGGGTGCCCACGAAAATGCCGATGATGAAGCCAATGAGGCCCAGGATGGCGTTTCCGTCGCCGCCGCCCAGGCGGATGACCATCCGCAGGGGGCAGCCCAGGAACATGAGGGCGCCCACCATGACGCAGAAGCCCAGCACGAACCGGGTCATGGGGGAGGAGCCGCCCCGCACCTTGAATTCCTTGCCTGCCAGGGCCATGATCATGGCGCCCAGCACCAGGCCAATGATCTCGGGCCGGATGTACTGCACAATGGCGGCCCGGTGCATCCCCACGCCGCCGGCGATGTCCCGCAGGAAGCAGGCGATACAGAAGCCCATGTTTACCGGGTTGCCCAGGGCAACCAGCACCACCGAGGCGATGCCTACCACCAGTCCGGCCAGAATGACCGGCAGGTGACCTTTAAGCTTTGTCACACACAACACCTCTCTAACTTTTTTTCAGGAAAGCAAACAAACTTTCTCTCAAGCAGATTATAGCGCCGGGGTACAAAAATTTGAAATACGAATTTTCCATAAACAAAATGAAAGATATAGAAAAAATCAATAAAGAGAGGTATAATGGGAAAACGCACAAAGGGCTGCCGCACAACGTGCGGCAGCCCTTTTGTCTGCTTATGGCTTGATGTGGACCAGCTTTTCCCCTCTGGGACGCACCGCGCCCACGGCCACGGCGGGCACCCCGGCGTCCATCATCCGGCCCATGAGGGCGTGGAGCTGGCGCTCGGGTACGCTAAACAGCAGTCCGCCGGCGGTCTGGGGGTCGTAGAGACAGTCCAGCACCTCCCGGGGGACGGCGGAGTCCTCCAGGGTGTCGCCGGCGGTAAAGTCCATGTTGCGGTAGGCGCCGGCGGGGATGATGCCGTCCCGTGCCAGCTCCAGAGCCTTGGGTACGATGGGCACCTTGCCCGCCCACAGCTCCATGGTGGTGGAGCTGCCCTCCGCCATCTCCTTCACATGGCCCACCAGGCCGAAGCCGGTGACGTCGGTGCAGGCGCTGAGGGAAATAGACCCCACCGCCTGGGCGGCGTACTTGTTCAGGGTGGTCATCAGTTCCACCATCTGCTTGTAGTCGGTCTCCTCCAGCAGCTCGGCTTTGGCGGCGGTGGACAGGATGCCGGTGCCCAGCGCTTTGGTGAGCACCAGGATATCCCCCACCTTTGCCCCACTGTTGGTGAGGATGCGGCGGGGATGGACCAGCCCGGTGACGCACAGGCCGTACTTGGGCTCCTGATCCTCAATGCTGTGGCCGCCGGCGATCACTGCTCCGGCCTCAGTTACCTTGGAGGCGCCTCCTGCCAGAATATCTCCCACCGCCTCCACCGGCAGGCAGGAGGGGAAGGCCAGCAGATTCATGGCCAGACGAGGCTCGCCTCCCATGGCGTACACGTCGGAGAGGGCGTTGGTGGCGGCAATCTGCCCGAAGGTATAGGGGTCGTCCACCACCGGAGGGAAGAAGTCCACCGTCTGGATCATGGCCACGTCGTGACTGACCTTGTAGACGGCGGCGTCGTCGCTGGAGTCATAACCCACCAGCAGGTTGGGGTCCGCCGCTTTGGGCAGGCCCGCCAATACATTCCTTAGGACACCCGGCCCTATTTTGGCCCCTCACCCACCGGCCGTGGTCATGGCGGTCAGGCGCAGCTTCTCATACGGCATCTCATCACCCCCTGAATGTTTGTTAGCAACAGTGTATCTTATTTCAACGAAAAAAGCAATCGGAGGCTTACCATGCAATTCAAACAACTGGAGGCATTTTTACAGGTGGCCCGCCAGCGCAGCTTTTCCAAGGCGGCGGAGGCCCTCTATCTCACCCAGCCCACCGTCAGCGCCCATGTAGCCGCCCTGGAAGACGAGCTGGGGACCCAGCTGGTGGTGCGCTCTACCCGGGAACTGCGGCTCACCGCCGCCGGGCGGGTGCTCAGCCGGTATGCCGCCGAGATTTTGGGCCTGTGCCAGCGGGCGGCCCAGGATGTGCGTACCGCCGCCTCCTCCATCTCGGGGACTCTGTCGGTGGCCGCCTCCACCGTGCCCTCCCAGTACCTGCTGCCCCAGATTCTGCCCCTGCTGCGCCAGCGCTACCCAGACGTGTTTTTCCAGGTCCGGCAGGGGGACAGCGGCCAGGTGGTCCAGTGGATGGTGGAAAACGGAGCCGAGCTGGGGCTGGTGGGGGCTCCGGTCCAGCGAGCGGGACTGCTGTGCGTCCCCTTCTTCGCGGAACAGCTGGTGATTGCCACCCCCAACACCCCGGAGTATCAGGCCCTGGGAGGCCAGATGACGCCGGAGATCCTGAGACACGCCCCCTTCCTTATGCGGGAGCCGGGGTCCGGCACCCGCAAGCAGGCCGAGCAGTATCTCAAGGGCATCGGCCTGGAGGTGAAGAGCCTGACCATGGCCGCCCAGCTGGAGAGCACTGAGAGCATCCTCCAGGGGGTGAAGAATGGCCTGGGCATCTCCATCCTGTCGGGCTGCGCCGCCAAAGAGGCGGCTCAGGAGGGCAAAATCCTGGTGTTTGCCCCGGAGAGTCCCCTGCTGGAGCGGCAGTTCTATTTGCTCTACCGGCGCTCCAGCCCCCTGTCCCCGGCGGCGGCCATGCTGGTGGAGGAATTACTCTACTTTTACCGGGACAAGATGTGACCGGCGCACCGTCCAACCTGCCCACGCATACCCTGAGAGTGAGAAACTTACTCTTGGAGGGTCTTTTTATGGAAGCAGAGGCAAGGATCTGTTATTACTTAGGGGCCAATGCCCCCACCGGCTTTTATTCCCTTTACGATCAGATGCTGGACCCGGAGAAGGCCCGGGACATCCGCATTTTGAAGGGCGGGCCGGGCTGCGGCAAATCCACCCTGATGAAGCAGGTGGGGCGGGCCATGGAGGAGGCGGGCCATTCGGTGGAGTACATCTACTGCTCCGGCGATCCCGACTCCCTGGATGCGGTCATCATTCCTGCCCTGGGTGCGGCGGTGGTGGACGGCACTGCCCCCCATGTGGTGGAGCCCAAATATCCCGGCCTGGTGGAGAGCTATGTGGATCTGGGGGCCTGCTATGACCGGGCCGCCCTCCAGGCGGTGGGTGCGGAGCTGAAAGGGTGCATGAAGGGCTATAAGGCCTGCTACGCCCGGGCCTACCGCTGCCTCACCGCTGCCGCCCAGCTGGAGGAGGACGGGTGGGCCCTGCTGCTCACCCCTGCCCTGGAGGCCAAGATGGCCAAGCGGGCCAAGGGCATCCTGTCCCGGGAACTGAAGCGGGAGGGAGAACAGGCAGGCCGGTCGGTACAGCGGTTTTTGGGGGCGGTGACCTGGCAGGGGGTGCTGCGGGAGTACGGCACGGTGGAAGCCCAGTGCAGCAGGGTATATGAGTTGAGCGATACCTATGGCCTGGCCCACACCATGCTCACCTGCCTGGCCGCCGGGGCCATGGCAGCGGGCCACGACGTGGTGGCCTGCCCCGATCCCATGTTCCCTGACCGGATGGCCCATCTGATTGTCCCCGATCTGTCTCTGGCCTTTGTGAGCACCACCCCCGAGCAGCCTTGGCCCCGCCGGCCCTACCGCCGTATCCGGCTGGAGGCCATGGTGGACACCGAGCTGCTGCGGCGCAGCCGGGCCCGGCTGCGCTTTGCCCGGAAGGTGACTGCCGCCCTCATGGAGGAGGCGGTGGACGCCCTGGCTCAGGCCAAGGCCATGCACGATGAGCTGGAGGCCATCTATAATCCCCATGTGGACTTTGACCGGGTACACGCTCGGGGGGAGGAGATCATAGAGAATTTTCTGGCCCTGGAGCAGGCGTAAAGAAGAGAAGCAGCCGCCTTTCGGCGGCCGCTTCTCTTATGCAGACTGATTTTTCTGTGCCTGACTGCCAAAATAGAAGGCAATCACCACCGAGAAGATGGTGAGAAACTGATCGGCAGCCACCTTGCCGGTGATGGCCAGGTGGAGAAAGGCAATGGTCAAAATCAGGGTGACCAGATTTTGGACCTGCATGATGCAGTGCAGGATCTGCTTCACGGTGAGCACCTCACAAAAAAGGATCGCGGAGCGTGGCTCCGCGATCTATTCTATGCAAGATTCAGCCCTTCAGCAGCAGGTCCAGCTCCTCCAGGGCACTGTCCAGCAGCTTGCTTACCGGCATATCTTCTACGCCAGCCACGATGTTGTCGCACTGATTCATGGGAACCAGGATCTTTTTGGCGGGCGACTGGCCCACCGCCACCGCCATAGCCGGGGAGATCTCTCCCAGCAGGGCGTCGGCAATGACAATACCCAGAGGGCCCAGGATCACGTCCGCCCGGCGGCAGGCCACCAGCAGGGCATTTTCTCCGGTGGCGCCCTGAGAGGCGCCCCCCTTCAGCATGGCCGCCGTGGCCAGGCTGTTGGTACCAACGGCAAAGACCTGCAATTTGGGGTGGCGGGCCACGATGCCCCGCACCAGCTGCTGGCCGATCCGGCCGCCCTGGCCGTCCACTACCAGAAGTTCCATAACGATCCCTCCCGCTTACAGCAGGATGACGCCGGCGTCCTGGCAGGCCTGGATGGTCTGCTCATCCCAGACGCTGGCCTGGACTTCGCCGATGTGGGCCTTGCCCAGCAGCAGCATACACAGCCGGGACTGGCCGATACCGCCGCCGATGGTCAGGGGCAGCTTGCCCTCCAGCAGCATCTTGTGGAAGGGCAGCTCCCGGCGGCTGTCGCAGCCGGCAATGGTGAGCTGGCGGTCCATGGCGGCGGGGTCCACCCGGATGCCCATGGAGGACACCTCAAAGGCCCGCTCCAGCACCGGGTTCCACACCAAAATATCGCCGTTCAGGTTCCAGTCGTCGTAGTCGGGGGCACGACCGTCGTGGGGCTTACCCGACTTGAGGGCGCCGCCGATGCCCATGAGGAAGGTGGTGGGATGCTCCTTGACCCAGGCGTCCTCCCGCTCCTTGGGGGACAGGTCGGGCCAGCGGTCCTCCAGCTCCTGGGTGGTGACGAAGGACACGTCGGTGTCCAGGGGGGGCAGGGCGGTGAGCTGGGGGAAGACGGAGCGCAGGGTGGACTGGGTCTCCGCCATGGCCTTCACGATGGTGGACACGGTGGCCTTCAGATAATCCACCGTCCGGTCCCGGGGGGCGATGACCTTCTCCCAGTCCCACTGGTCCACATACACCGAGTGTAGGTTGTCCAGCTCCTCGTCCCGGCGGATGGCGTTCATGTCGGTGTACAGGCCCTCGCCCACCGAGAACTGATAGCGGTACAGGGCCATGCGCTTCCACTTGGCCAGGGAGTGGACCACCTGGGCGTCCCGGCCGGCGTCGGGAATGTCGAAGGAGACTGCCCGTTCCACACCGTTCAGGTCGTCGTTGAGGCCGGTGGAGGCCTCCACGAACAGGGGAGCGGATACCCGGCGCAGGTGGAGGGCGCCGCCCAGGGTATCCTCAAAGAGCCGCTTCAGCAGGCCGATGGCCTTCTGGGTGTCATATAAATTGAGACAGGGGGCGTACCCCTGAGGGATCACGGTTTGCAGCATGGCGCAGCACTCCTTTTGTCTGGAATTACAATGTAACACATTATACAGGAAAAGTAACCGGCATACAACCCCTACCGATGCTCCAGCCACAGCTTTTGCCGGGCTCGGAGCACAAAGAAGAAGATCCGCACGATCCAGTCTCCCACCATGGCGATCCACACGCCGATGACCCCCAGGCCAAAGTGGACCCCCAGGATGTAGCTGCATCCCAGCCGTACGATGATCATGGAACAGATGGAGATGACCATGGGTACCTTCACGTCGCCGGTGGCCCGCAGGGCGTTGGGCATGGTAAAGGCCATGGGCCAGAACAGCATGGCGCAGCCGTTGTGGATGAAGATCAGTACCGTGGCATACCACTGGGTCTCTGGGGTCAGGCTGTACAGCATGAGGATCAGGGGCAGGCCCAGCAACAGGACGCCGTTAAGAATCCAGGTAAAGAGGTAGGTCATCTTCACCAGCTTGACGGTGTAGGCGCGGACCTGGTCCCAGGCCTCGGCCCCCACGCACTGGCCCACCACCGTGATAAGGGCCAGGCCCATGGCGGTGCCGGGGATGACACCGAAGTTGTCAATGTTGTTGGCCACCGCGTTGGCGGCGGTCTGGGCGGTGCCGAAGGTGGAGATCAGGCTCACCAGCAGCACCCGGCCCAGCTGGAAGAAGCAGTTCTCCAGCCCATTGGGCACGCCGATGCGGAGGATGCGGCCCATCATGTTCGGCTCAAACCGGAACTTGAGCAGGCCGGACACCCGCACCGGGTTGCGGCGGCTGTGGAGGAGCACCAGCATAATGCCGGCGGCCACCATCCGGGAGAACAGGGAGGACAGGGCCACGCCGTCCACCCCCCGGTGAAAGACAAACACAAAGATGGCGTTGCCCACAACATTCTGTCCGTTCATCCAGGCGGAGACGTACATGGAGGCCTTGGAGTTGCCCATGGACCGCAGCAGGGCGGCGCAGCCGTTGTACAGGGCAATGAAGGGGTAGGACAGAGCGGAGATGATAAAGTAGGTTACCGCACCCTCCATGACGGCGGGCTCCACCTGGCCGAAGAGCAGCCCCAGCAGGGGGCGGCATAGGGTCAGGGACAGGGCCATGATGATGAGGGCGGCGGCGGTGACGATGTACATCAGCTGATTGGCGGCCCGGTTGGCCCGGTCCAGGTTTTCCGCCCCGATGGACTGGGCGCACACCACCGCGCCGCCGGTGGCCAGGGCGGAAAAGACGTTAATGATGAGCACGTTGATCAGGTCCACCAGGGCCACGCTGGACACGGCGGCTTCTCCGGCGGAGGACACCATCATGATGTCGGCCATGCCCACCATGACGGCCAGGAACTGCTCGATGATCAGGGGAATGATGAGTTTTTTCAGGGCTTGCTTGTGAAACACGGGGGTTCCCTCTCTCTGGTTGGGTTACATACCAAAAAAGTATACTACCGGCGGCAGCAGGGCCGCAATGGGCAAAACCCACAGGATTGCGGGGGATGTGCCGCTTGCCTTTTCGCCGGATTGGAGGTATAATTTTCTGCGAAATTGGATCAAAAGCATAAGGAGGAGACCATGGAAAAGATTCAGATGACCACCCCCCTGGTGGAAATGGACGGCGACGAAATGACCCGGGTGCTGTGGCAGCAGATCAAGGACGAGCTGCTCCTGCCTTTCATCGACCTGAAGACCGAGTATTACGATCTGGGCCTGCCTCACCGGGAAGAGACCGGCGACCAGGTGACCGTGGACTCCGCCGAGGCCACCAAAAAGTACGGCGTGGCGGTCAAGTGTGCCACCATCACCCCCAACGCCCAGCGGGTGGAGGAGTACAAGCTCTCCCAGATGTGGAAGTCCCCCAACGGTACCATCCGCGCTATCCTGGACGGCACCGTGTTCCGTGCCCCCATCATGGTCAAGGGTATCTCCCCGGTGGTCAAGACCTGGAAACGCCCCATCACCATCGCCCGTCACGCCTACGGCGATGTGTATAAGTCCACCGAGTACCGGGTGCCCGGCCCCGGCAAGGCCGAGCTGGTGTTCACCGGCGAGGACGGCAAGGAGCAGTTCCGTCAGACCATCTATGACTTTGAGTGCGGCGGCGTGCTCCAGGGCCAGTACAACAAGGACAGCTCTATCTCCTCCTTTGCCCGCTCCTGCTTCCAGTACGCCATCGACACCAAGCAGGACCTGTGGTTTGCCACCAAGGACACCATCTCCAAGAAGTATGACCACACCTTCAAGGACATCTTCCAGGAGATCTTCGACGCCGAGTACAAGGCCAAGTTCGACGAGCTGGGCATCGAGTATTTCTACACCCTCATCGACGACGCCGTGGCCCGTGTGGTTCGGTCCCAGGGCGGCTTTATCTGGGCCTGCAAGAACTACGACGGCGACGTGATGAGCGACATGGTGTCCACCGCCTTCGGTTCCCTGGCCATGATGACCTCCGTGCTGGTGAGTCCCGACGGCAAGTACGAGTACGAGGCCGCCCACGGCACCGTCACCCGCCACTATTACAAGTACCTGAAGGGGGAGGAGACCTCCACCAACCCGGTGGCCACCCTCTTCGCCTGGAGCGGCGCCCTCCGCAAGCGGGGCGAGCTGGACGGCATCCAGGCTCTGGTGGACTTTGCCGACAAGCTGGAGAAGGCCACCATCGACACCATCGAGGGCGGCGTCATGACCCGGGACCTGGTGGGCCTGTGGGAGGGTGAGACCCCCGCTCAGGGCGTCAACTCCCTGGACTTCCTGAAGGCCATCCGGGCCAAGCTGGAGGCCAGCCTGTAACAGCCAAAAAGCAACTCTGACCAACAGGGGCAGCGGAGCGGCGGTCTGCCGTACCGCTGCCCTTCTTTGATCCGGGGAGAAAGGAGGAAATCCATGAAAAAGCAGCTTCTGGTGGGAGCTCTGTCCCTGGCTCTTCTGGCCGGGCTGGTACCGGCGGCGGGGGCGGATTCCACCCAACAGGCCCAGCAGGCGGCGGAGCACCTGTACTGCCTGGGCCTGCTGGACGGCGCGGGTACCGGCAGCGACGGGACGCCCAACTTTAATCTGGGGGGCACTATGACCCGGGGGGAGGCCATCACCATGGTGGTGCGGCTCACCGGCGGGAAGGAGGCCGCCCTCACCGGCGGCAGTACCCACCCCTTCACCGATGTGGACAGCTGGGGGGAGCCCTATGTGGCCTACGCCTATGCAAACGGTATCACCACCGGGGTGAGCGATACGGCCTTCGGCTTCCACAGTACCATTACCCAGGAGGAATACCTGACCCTGCTGCTGCGGGCCATGCGCTATGACGGTGTGGACTGGCGTGACCCATATGCCGCCGCCGACCGGCTGGGCCTGCGGGAAGGGGAGGACTATGTCCGGGACCAGACCTTCCAGCGCAGTGATATGGTCCTGCTGTCCGACCGGATGCTGGAGGTGACGCTGGCGGGGGAGGAGGTCACCCTCTACGAAAAGCTGGATCTCCAGGGCGCGCTGGAGCGGCGGGAACTGCCTGCTCCCAAGCTGCAGCCCGGGCCTACCGTAACGGTGGAGAGCACCTTTGCAGTCAGCAGCGTGGAGGATATGATCCGCCGGATGGCGGTCCAGGTGGATGCCCGCAATACCGCCCTCACCATCTACACCCCGGTGGGGCAGGAGGGGGCGTACAGCCAGGCCCTGCTTACCGAGGATACCATCGACCGCTTCCCGGACGTGGATTCCATGGCCACCCGGTATTATCCCGATCAGGGCTACTTCACTGTGGAGATCCGCTACCGGGACTCCGCCCGGGTGATGGCCTATGTGGAGGGAAAGACGGATCGCCTGTCGGCCCAGGACATGGCCCTCTATGAGGAGGCGGTGCGGGTCCACGACAGTCTGGTGGACAGCACCATGAGCCAGTATGAACGGGTGAAGGCCTTCCACGACTACCTGTGCGACACCGTCACCTATCGAAAGACCGGGCCGGAGAGTCACACTGCCTACGGCGCACTGGTGAACCACGCCGCCGTGTGCCAGGGGTATACCCAGGCCATGGACCTGCTGTGTTTCCTCAGCGGCATCGACTGCGAGCATATCTTCGGTCAGGCCACCGCCAACGGCGTGACGGAGTATCACGCCTGGGTGCGGGTAAACATCGACGGGAACTGGTACAATGTGGACCCCACCTGGGACGATCAGGTGACCTATATCTCCTACGACTATTTCCTGGTGTCCGACGGGCATATGGACGGCCATATCTGGACCGCCTACCCCAACTGGCCCGTCTGCCCCAGCGACTATCCCCGGCCCTGAGGGCACGGTGGAAAACTGTGCCTTGACAAGTGAAAAGACCAGTGCTATGGTATAGCACAGAGTGAAGCTGAAAGAAGGCGTCACGAAGGGGTACACCACCGCGGGTGTAGTTCTTTCGTGATGCCTTTTTTGCGTTTGGAAGGAGGTAGATTATGCTGCAAGTCAACGGTCAGCCCATGGACCGGACAGGTCTGCATACCGTGCAGGACCTGCTGGACAAGCAGGGCTGGAAGGCCGCCCAGGTGGCGGTGGAGCACAACGGCGCCATTCTCCGCCGGGAGGACTTTTCCACAACCGCCCTGTCCGATGGGGACAAGCTGGAGGTAGTGCGGTTCGTGGGGGGAGGCTGACCCATGGACCGGGAAACGCTGGAACAGGCCCTCATCGCCCGCCACGGGGCGGAGAATCAGAAAAAATTTGCTGCCGCCTCGGTGGGCATCGCGGGCCTTGGGGGCCTGGGCTCCCACATTGCCGTCCATTTGGCCCGGCTGGGGGTGGGGCGGCTGGTGCTGGCCGACTTCGACCGGGTGGACGTGACCAACCTCCACCGGCAGCACTATTTCATTCCCCATCTGGGGCGGTACAAGACCGAGGCCCTGGCGGAGCAGCTCAGAGGGATCAACCCCTGGCTGGACTATGAGATCCACACCTGTAAAGTGACGGCGGACAACGCCTGCACCCTGTTTCAGGGGTGTCAGGTGGTGTGCGAGGCCTTCGACCAGGCCGACCAGAAGGCCATGCTGGTCCAGGCGGTGCTCACCGGCCTGCCGGACACCCTGCTGGTGGCGGGCTCCGGCATGGCGGGAAGCGGCTCGGCCAATACCATTGTTACCCGCAAGGCGATGGGCCGCCTCTGGCTCTGCGGTGACGGAGAGAGCGATATCTCCCAGGGCCAGGGACTCATGGCCCCCAGGGTGGCGGTGTGCGCGGCACACCAGGCCACCATGGTCATGCGGCTGCTGCTGGGACAAATGGAACCATAAACACAAAGAAAGGAACGAACAACCATGGCAGATCAACTGATTTTAGGCGGACACGCCTTTACTTCCCGATTCATCCTGGGCTCGGGCAAATATTCTCTGGACCTGATCCGGGCTGCGGTGGAGCACGCCGGGGCCCAGATCATCACACTGGCCCTCCGCCGGGCCAACTCGGACACCGACAGCATTCTGGATCATATCCCGGAGGGGGTCACCCTGCTGCCCAACACCTCCGGCGCCCGCAACGCCGACGAGGCAGTGCGTATCGCCCGGCTGGCCCGGGCCTGCGGCTGCGGCGACTTTGTGAAGATCGAGATCATGCGGGACAGCAAGTACCTGCTGCCCGACAACTATGAGACCATCAAGGCCACTGAGATCCTGGCCAAGGAGGGCTTTGTGGTCATGCCCTATATGTATCCCGATCTGAACGTGGCCCGGGATCTGGTGGATGCGGGGGCGGCCTGCGTCATGCCTCTGGGTGCCCCCATCGGCTCCAACAAGGGACTGGCTACCAAAGAATTCATCCGCATTCTCATCGACGAGATCGATCTGCCCGTCATTGTGGACGCCGGCATTGGCCGGCCCTCCCAGGCCTGCGAGGCCATGGAGATGGGTGCCGCTGCCGTGATGGCCAACACCGCCATTGCCACCGCCGGGGATATCGCCGCCATGGCCGGGGCCTTCAAATCCGCCATCGAGGCGGGCCGGGCGGCCTATCTGGCCGGGCTGGGCCGGGTGCTGGACCACGGGGCGGCAGCTTCCTCCCCCCTCACCGGATTTCTGGCGGACTGAGAGGAGGAAGAGACATGGATCAGCCTATGGAAGGCATTACCGTGGTGGAGGTCAAGGACAAGATTGACCACATGACCTATCTGCCCGGCATGGAACAGATCGACCCCACCGTCCGACTCCAGGTGACGGCGGCCCGGGACGGCTATGATGAGACTATTTACACCGCCAAGGACGTGCGGGCCGCCCTGGACGCCGATGTGCGTACCCCGGAGCACTTTGCCGCCCTGCTTTCCCCGGCGGCCGAGCCCTTCCTGGAGGAGATGGCCCAAAAGGCCCGGATGGAAAAGCGGCGGTACTTCGGCGACAACGTGTACCTCTTTACTCCCATCTACATCTCCAACTACTGTGAGAACTACTGTATCTACTGTGGCTTTAACTGTCACAACAAGATCCGCCGGGCCAAGCTGGACATGGCGGGCATCGAGGCGGAAATGGCCGCCATTGCCAAAACCGGCCTTGAGGAGATTTTGATCCTCACCGGCGAGAGCCGGAAGATGAGCGACGTGCAGTACATCGGTGAGGCCTGCAAGATCGCCCGGAAGTATTTTAAAATGGTGGGCATCGAGGTCTATCCCATGAACTCCGATGAGTACGCCTACCTCCACCAGTGCGGGGTGGACTATGTGACGGTGTTTCAGGAGACCTACCATGCCGATCGGTATGAGCAGCTCCATCTGGCGGGCCACAAGCGGATCTTCCCCTACCGCATGGAGGCCCAGGAGCGGGCCCTCATGGGCGGGATGCGGGGGGTGGCCTTCGCCGCCCTGCTGGGACTGGACGACTTCCGGAGGGACGCCTTCGCCACCGGGATGCACGCCTGGCTCCTCCAGCGCAAGTATCCCCACGCCGAGATCTCCTTCTCCTGCCCCCGGCTGCGGCCCATCGTCAACAACGACAAGATCAACCCCAAGGACGTTCACGAGCGGCAGCTGCTCCAGGTCATGTGTGCCTACCGCCTGTTCATGCCCTTTGCCGGCATGACCATCTCCACCCGGGAGCGAGCGGGCTTCCGGGACCGGGTCATCGATATTGCCGCCACCAAGATCTCCGCCGGGGTATCCACCGGCATCGGCGGCCACTCCGGCGAGGAGGAGGGGGACGACCAGTTTGAGATCGCCGACAACCGGGACGTGGAGCAGGTGGCCCAGGCCATCCGGGACCAGGGCCTCCAGCCGGTGATGAACGACTATGTCTATGTTTGAACTGGTGTGCGTGACCCACCGGGGGCTGTGTGCCGACGACCTGCCCCAGCGGGTAGCCGCCCTGTGCCGGGGCGGCGTGAGCAAAGTCATCCTGCGGGAGAAGGACCTGTCCGAGGAGGAATATGAGGCCCTGGCCCGGCAGGTGCTGGCTGCCGGGGGAGACAAGGTGGTGCTCCACCATTTTCCACAGGTGTGCCAAAAGCTGGGCGTGCCACGGCTCCACCTGTCCCTGGGACAGCTGGAGGCCGATCCTGACCTGCGGGAGCAGGTGAAGCTACTGGGTGTGTCCATCCATGCCCCTGAGGAGGCCGTCCGGGCCCAGAAGCTGGGGGCGGACTATGTGACGGCGGGCCACGTCTTTGCCACCGACTGCAAAAAGGGTCTGCCCGGCCGGGGGCTTCCCTGGCTGGAGGGGGTGGTGAAGGCGGTGTCCATTCCGGTGTATGCCATCGGCGGCATCGGACCGGACAATCTGGCTGCCGTGGCCCGAACCGGGGCGGCGGGAGCCTGCCTCATGAGCGCTTTTATGGCCTGTCCAGACCCGCAGACCTATGTGGAAGGACTGCGGCAAATAACAGATTGAACGCAAAAGGCGCGGGACTACCCGCGCCTTTTTTATTGCCTCCATATTCGGAAGATGCTTCTAGCCCAGGAATACCTTGACAGAGTTGGCGGGGGTGAGTAAACTGGAAATGACCTCCGTCGAATTCCCCCGAAATGGGGGCGCGGAAGAGAGAGGAAGATGGGTATGTTTTGTTATCGATGCGGCGCCCAGCTGACCGGAACAGAAAAATTCTGCGGGCACTGCGGTGCACCGCTGGAAGAGGCCTTGAAGTCTGTGGGCCAGGACCAGACCTCGCCGCCTCAGGATCAGACTCCTCCGGCAGCGGAGCAGCCGGTTCATGAGCCGGAGCCCGCTCCTGTGGAGGAACAGCCTGTCCAGCAGCCTACGGCGCAAGAGCCGGGTCCTGCTCCGGCGCAGGAGCCCCCCATACAGGAGCCGGGAACCCCGCCCGGATGGGGTGTGCCTCCTACCCAACCGCCCCAGCCGGGGCCTGTTTATGCGCCCGGACCCGGCGGACCTGGGAATGGTCAGTCCCCCGCGCCCAAGGGCGGCAAAAAGAAGTGGCTGCTGCCCGTCATTATTGTGGCGGCCCTGGCGGTGGGCATCGGCGGATTTTTGCTGTACCGAAACATCAGCACCAATCAGGCCTATCAGCAGGCGGTGGAGCAGGGACGGGACGCCCTGAACCGGGGCAGCTACGCCCAGGCGGTGGAGTATTATGAGCAGGCTCGGGACCTGAAGGGTCTGGAGAGCGCCGACCGGCTGGCCCTGGCGGAGGCCTATCTGGCCCAGGACAACCGGACAGCGGCGGCCCGGCTGCTGGAGGAGGGCCCCATCCAGGAGGGGGACGAGCAGTATGCCCTCTACCAGAAGCTGTATGCCATGTGCATTCTCTCCCCTGAAGTGGACGATGTGGACACCGACAACTTCCCGGTGGTCACCCTGAAGCTGGACTGCGATCAGCCCTTCCCTCTGGAACTGTCCGAGGTGGGTATCCGGGAGGATGGCCAGGACTGTGAGGTGCAGGAGGTGACCCAGGAGGATGGCCAGGTTGAGATCACCTACCTGACCTTTGACGCCGAGTACAGTGAGGAGCACCGCCAGCCTGTGCTCACCTTCTCGGTGGACGGCATCTCCATGGAGCGGGAAGGAGACTACTATACCCCCTACTTCGTGCCCGCCCGGCTGCGTCTGGTGTCCACCGACGTCAGCGAATATCCTGTGGTCCGGGCCTATTTCCAGGTGGTGGACGACTACAGCGGCGAGACGGTGGAGGGCCTGGATTCCAACGCCTTCCGCATTATGGAGCGGGTGGAAGGCGGCGAGTATCTGGCTCGTGAGGTCAAGTCGGTGCTTCCTCTGGAGGGCAACGACGGCCTGAAGATCGATCTGGTGGCTGACAAGAGCGACAGCATCACCGAGTACGACATGGGCAAGATCAAGACCGTTATGACCGAGTTTGTGCAGGAGCTGGACTTCGCCCTGGGCGACCGGGCGGAGGTGCTGGCCTTTGACTCCATCGTGCAGCAGATGTGCTACTACACCGACGACGTGGGCCTCTTGGTCAACGGCATCAACAATATGTCCACCGACGGCCTCACCGCCTTCTATGACGCGGTGTACGACGGTGTGACCAACGCCACCCTTCAGGGCGGCGCCCGCTGCGTCATCGCCTTTACCGACGGCATGGACAACCGCAGCCGCCACACCCCTGAGGAGCTCATCCGCTACGCCAACACCCAGCAGACCCCGGTGTACATCATCGGCGTAGGCAACTCGGTGGAGACCAGCACCCTGCGCCATATTGCCGAGAGTACCGGCGGCCGCTACTGGTACATTGACGATCTCTACGACCTGGAGGCCATCTTCCAGCAGATCTATGACGAGCAGATGGACTACTATATCGTGGAGTACGAGAGCGACAGCGCCGCTGACAGCTACGCCACCCGTGACCTGCAGGTCAAAGTGTCCGGCCAGGGCTACCGGGGAGAGAGCGAACTGACCGTTACCCCGGTACGCAGCATCCGGGACGACGGCGGCGTGGGCGGCGGACACCGCTACGAGCTGTTCAAAGAGAGCCTGACCTGGGAGGAGGCCTCCCGCCGCTGCCAGGAGATGGGCGGCCATCTGGCCACCATTACCTCCCAGGAGGAGATGGACCAGATCACTGCCATGGCGGAGGCCCAGGACGTGAAGTATATCTGGCTGGGCGGCTACACCTCCTATGACGACGCCGGCAATGTGTTTGGCCACTGGGTTACCGGTGAGGCATTCAACTTCCAGGCCTGGTCTGCCAACGAGCCCTCCCGTCAGGATCAGGACGGCACCGAGGAGTGGTACATCATGCTGTGGAACATCAAGGCGGTGGGCGGCTGGTGCTGGAACGACCAGCGCAATGATCCGGTCTCTGCTGTGCCCACCATGGCCGACGGCATGGGATTTGTATGCGAATTTGAAGAGTAGGAGTATCGGCTGCCATGAAAGGAAAACGATGTGCCAAATCTTCAGGAGGGCGGATTGCTCTGGTGATTGTGCTCCTGGTTGTTGTGGCGGCAGCAGGCGGGATTGCCTGGTGGCTGCTGGGTTCCGGCGGTCCGGCTCCGGTGGCTGAGAGTACCGACCCGGTGACTTCCGCTCAGCCCACCCCGTCCCCCACACCGGAACCC
>NZ_NFIL01000023.1:0-50676 GCF_002161755.1 Flavonifractor sp. An4
ATGAATAAGCCACGGCTAACTACGTGCCAGCAGCCGCGGTAATACGTAGGTGGCAAGCGTTATCCGGATTTACTGGGTGTAAAGGGCGTGTAGGCGGGACTGCAAGTCAGATGTGAAAACTATGGGCTCAACCCATAGCCTGCATTTGAAACTGTAGTTCTTGAGTGCTGGAGAGGCAATCGGAATTCCGTGTGTAGCGGTGAAATGCATAGATATACGGAGGAACACCAGTGGCGAAGGCGGATTGCTGGACAGTAACTGACGCTGAGGCGCGAAAGCGTGGGGAGCAAACAGGATTAGATACCCTGGTAGTCCACGCCGTAAACGATGGATACTAGGTGTGGGGGGTCTGACCCCCTCCGTGCCGCAGTTAACACAATAAGTATCCCACCTGGGGAGTACGATCGCAAGGTTGAAACTCAAAGGAATTGACGGGGGCCCGCACAAGCGGTGGAGTATGTGGTTTAATTCGAAGCAACGCGAAGAACCTTACCAGGGCTTGACATCCCGGTGACCGCTCCAGAGATGGAGTTTCCCTTCGGGGCGCCGGTGACAGGTGGTGCATGGTTGTCGTCAGCTCGTGTCGTGAGATGTTGGGTTAAGTCCCGCAACGAGCGCAACCCTTATTGTTAGTTGCTACGCAAGAGCACTCTAGCGAGACTGCCGTTGACAAAACGGAGGAAGGTGGGGACGACGTCAAATCATCATGCCCCTTATGTCCTGGGCCACACACGTACTACAATGGTGGTTAACAGAGGGAGGCAAAACCGCGAGGTGGAGCAAATCCCTAAAAGCCATCCCAGTTCGGATTGCAGGCTGAAACCCGCCTGTATGAAGTTGGAATCGCTAGTAATCGCGGATCAGCATGCCGCGGTGAATACGTTCCCGGGCCTTGTACACACCGCCCGTCACACCATGAGAGTCGGGAACACCCGAAGTCCGTAGCCTAACCGCAAGGGGGGCGCGGCCGAAGGTGGGTTCGATAATTGGGGTGAAGTCGTAACAAGGTAGCCGTATCGGAAGGTGCGGCTGGATCACCTCCTTTCTAAGGAGACTTCAAGCAACCGAGAGTTGTTTGTAACGTCCTACGGTCAGCTTTCTGGAGCGAATGAGCTTTCACGTTGTTTAATTTAGAGGGTACACGCGTTAAGAAAATATGCCGCCGGCATATTTTTAGCGTGTACCGCGGCGGCTATGCCGACGCGGGCCAGGTAGGCAAGAAGTGAATGGCACCTATTTACGGGCCCATAGCTCAGCTGGCTAGAGCGCACGACTGATAATCGTGAGGTCGGTGGTTCGAGTCCACTTGGGCCCACCACTTCTCTCTCGATGGGGGTATAGCTCAGCTGGGAGAGCACCTGCTTTGCAAGCAGGGGGTCGTCGGTTCGAGCCCGACTATCTCCACCAATTCAATATCAGATCGAAGCACCTGGAGACAGATGTTTCGATCTGACCTTGAAAGAGGTTGGAAGTCAGCACCTTGAAAACTGAACAATGCAGATTGAAAGTATGAAGAGCAAGCAACAGAGGGCAATAACAGCAATGTTGTGGAACTTAAAGATAGAATGGCGAAAGCCGTTTTAGTGAATGGGTAAAACAATGTAGCCAAATTGCAAAACTTCTGTGAGGCCTGCATAATTCATGATCGAATAGAGAACAGCTCAGAAATGAGACTGTTCTACTAAGGTCAAGCTATAAAGAGCGCAAGGGGAATGCCTTGGCATCAGGAGCCGAAGAAGGACGTGACAAGCTGCGATAAGCTGCGGTGAGCTGCACATAAGCTTTGACCCGCAGATTTCCGAATGGGGAAACCCGGCAGAGCAATACTCTGTCAGCCTGCGTTGAATCAAATAGGCGTAGGTGGGGAACCGCCTGAACTGAAACATCTAAGTAGGGCGAGGAAGAGAAATCAACAGAGATTCCGCAAGTAGTGGCGAGCGAACGCGGAAGAGGGCAAACCGAAGGATTTATCCTTCGGGGTTGAGGACCGACACAACGGCAGGATAGGTTAGCCGAACGGTATGGGAAGGCCGGCCATAGCGGGTGAGAGCCCCGTAGGCGAAAACCGAATCTTGTTAGTCGAGTTCCAGAGTACCGCCGGACACGTGAAACCCGGTGGGAAACTGGGGGGACCACCCTCCAACCCTAAATACTACCTGATGACCGATAGAGGAGCAGTACCGTGAGGGAAAGGTGAAAAGGACCCCGGGAGGGGAGTGAAAGAGAACCTGAAACCTTGTGCTTACAAGCACTCAAAGCTCGTTAATGAGTGATGAGGTACCTTTTGTAGAATGGTCCGGCGAGTTATTGTTACTGGCAAGCTTAAGGTATTCAGTACCGGAGGCGAAGGGAAACCGAGTGTGAACAGCGCGTATGAAGTCAGTGGCAATAGACCCGAAACCGGGTGACCTATCCATGGGCAGGTTGAAGTGGGGGTAAAACCCCATGGAGGACCGAACACACGCCCGTTGCAATGGTCGGTGATGACCTGTGGATAGCGGTGAAATTCCAATCGAACTCGGAGATAGCTGGTTCTCCCCGAAATAGCTTTAGGGCTAGCGTTAACTTAGATTACCGGAGGTAAAGCACTGAATGGGCTAGGGGCCGATAAGGTTACTGAACCCTATCAAACTCTGAATGCCGGATAATTGATGGTTAGCAGTCAGTCTACGTGAGATAAGTCTCGTGGACAAAAGGGAAACAGCCCAGACCCACAGCTAAGGTCCCAAAGATACGCTAAGTGGAAAACGATGTGGAGTTGCGAAAACAACCAGGATGTTGGCTTAGAAGCAGCCACTCATTAAAAGAGTGCGTAATAGCTCACTGGTCGAGTGACTCTGCGCGGAAAATATAACGGGGCTAAGCGTAACACCGAAGCTTGGGCTTGTCGTAAGACAGGGGTAGGGGAGCGTCGTGTACGGGGTGAAGTCGCAGCGGAAGCAGCGGTGGACTTTACACGAGTGAGAATGCCGGAATGAGTAGCGAGAATTATGTGGGAATCATAATGGCCGAAAATCTAAGGTTTCCTGGGGAAGGTTCGTCCGCCCAGGGTAAGCCGGGAGCTAAGGCGAGGCCGAAAGGCGTAGTCGATGCACATACGGTTGAAATTCCGTAGCCACCGAACCTTAAGCACACTGACACATGGAGATAGCGGGACCCGGGCGTTGGTTGACCCGGGCGTAAGGGACCGAAATAGAGTAGGGAAGTCCGCGATGCTCTGTGGCGAGAAAAGGTGTGTGGTATGCTAAGGTGCCCGTACCGCAAACCGACACAGGTAGATGAGGAGAGAATCCTAAGGCCAACGGGAGAAGGGTTGTTAAGGAACTCGGCAAAATGACCCCGTAACTTCGGGATAAGGGGAGCCTCCTACGGGAGGCCGCAGCGAATAGGCCCAAGCGACTGTTTACCAAAAACACAGGTCTCTGCTAAATCGAAAGATGACGTATAGGGGCTGACGCCTGCCCGGTGCTGGAAGGTTAAGAGGAGAGCTTAGCGCAAGCGAAGGTTTGAATCGAAGCCCCAGTAAACGGCGGCCGTAACTATAACGGTCCTAAGGTAGCGAAATTCCTTGTCAGGTAAGTTCTGACCCGCACGAATGGCGTAACGATTTGGGCACTGTCTCAACAGCCCACCCGGCGAAATTGTTGTACTGGTGAAGAAGCCAGTTACCCGCAACTAGACGGAAAGACCCCATGGAGCTTTACTGTAGCTTAATACTGGAAATCGGTAAATCATGTACAGGATAGGTGGGAGACTTGGAAGCCAGGGCGTCAGCTTTGGTGGAGTCACCCTTGGGATACCACCCTTGATTTGCTGGTTTTCTAACCTGCGGCCGTGAATCCGGTCGGGGGACACTGTTAGGTGGGCAGTTTGACTGGGGCGGTCGCCTCCTAAAAGGTAACGGAGGCGCTCAAAGGTTCGTTCAGCACGGACGGAAACCGTGCAGTGAGTGTAAACGCATAAACGAGCCTAACTGCGAGACCGACGGGTCGAGCAGTAACGAAAGTTGGAGTTAGTGATCCGGCGGTATGCAAGTGGAAGTGCCGTCGCTCAACGGATAAAAGCTACCCTGGGGATAACAGGCTGATCTCCCCCAAGCGTCCACAGCGACGGGGAGGTTTGGCACCTCGATGTCGGCTCGTCACATCCTGGGGCTGAATTCGGTCCCAAGGGTTCGGCTGTTCGCCGATTAAAGTGGCACGCGAGCTGGGTTCAGAACGTCGTGAGACAGTTCGGTCCCTATCTGTTGCGGGCGTAAGAGATTTGAAGGGAGCTGTCCTTAGTACGAGAGGACCGGGATGGACGTACCTCTGGTGCACCAGTTGTTCTGCCAAGGGCATGGCTGGGTAGCTATGTACGGACGAGATAAACGCTGAAGGCATCTAAGCGTGAAACTCCCCCTAAGATTAGATCTCTCATCCTTCGGGAGTAAGGCACGTCGTAGACTATGACGTTGATAGGTCGGAGGTGGAAGCGCGGTAACGCGTGCAGCTGACCGATACTAATAAGCCGAGGGCTTGACCTTAACATGATGATTGCAGGCGCTTGCCTGGTACAGGAAACTGCATTGTTCGGTTTTGAGGGTGCTGACAAAGCTCCAGATGCGCCTTTAGCTCAGCTGGTAGAGCAACTGACTCTTAATCAGTGGGTCCCCGGTTCGAATCCGTGAAGGCGCACCAATGGCCCGTTGGTCAAGCGGCTAAGACGGCGGCCTCTCACGCCGCAAACGTGGGTTCGATTCCCGCACGGGTCACCAATTTTTTTAAAATTGGTCTTGACAGTGAGAAGAAAATAGAATATAATAACTTATCGTTGAGAAAGACGGTAAGGAGAGAAAAGTTCAGATGAAGTTTTCTTTGCTTACTTTCTTTTTCAAAAGAAAGTAAGTTGGTGTTGATTGCGGTGAGGGTCCACCCGTTCTCATCCCGAACACGGAAGTTAAGCTCACCTGCGCCGAAAATACTTGTCTGGAGACGGACCGGGAAGATAGGTAACGCCAACACAAAGAAGGGTCTGGTCTGACCAGACCGGGCCCTTTTACATTCCTCCTTAGCTCAGTCGGTAGAGCATGCGGCTGTTAACCGCAGGGTCGTTGGTTCGAGTCCAACAGGGGGAGCCAGACAATGTGGCTCGCCGCCACAAGTGTGACGGCGAGCCTCTTTTTAAGACAGTTGGATCGGTATGGGCCTTTAGCTCAGTTGGTTAGAGCAGCCGGCTCATAACCGGCCGGTCCACGGTTCGAGCCCGTGAAGGCCCACCATTTAGGGGTATAGCTCAGCTGGTAGAGCATCGGTCTCCAAAACCGAGTGCCGAGGGTTCGAATCCTTCTGCCCCTGCCAAACAAATATTCAGCCTTTGCTGTGGATATAGATATCACGATGGCGCGGTAGTTCAGTTGGTTAGAACGCCGGCCTGTCACGCCGGAGGTCGAGGGTTCAAGTCCCTTCCGCGTCGCCATTATGCTGCTATAGCTCAGTCGGTAGAGCGCATCCTTGGTAAGGATGAGGTCCCCAGTTCAAATCTGGGTAGCAGCTCCACACAAACCCGTTGTCCCACAAGGGATAGCGGGTTTTTACTTTTTCTTCCAATGGTTGACTTGTGGTAAAAGGATTGAGCAAAGGATTGAGGTAGGGCAAAAAATGGGCCGGGGATTGCTCCCCGGCTTTGTTTGTCATAAATAGAAATAGCCTTGCTTCTCTAGCTCCAGCAGCAGCTCCACGGCCCGCAATTTTTCGCCGGGGCTAGATTTTGGATTCTGACGGATTTGCCGCAGCGTGGTGATCTGCGCCTCCCGCTCGGCCCGTTCCTGCTCGCGGAGTTCTCTCCTGGCCTGTTCATTGCGCTTGCGGGTTTCCTGCCCTTGTGCGTGGCTTCGATCCATTACAAGATTCCTCCCAGGTCAAAAGTTATTTACAGCTTCGCCGGACAGCTGCTCCCACCGCTGGCCCATGCTGACAGTGTGGGCGGGGGTGTCCCGCCGTGCCCGGCTCTGTCCGCTGCAATAGTCCGCAATCCGGGACAGGTCATCCCATGCCCGCATCGTTCGGCCCTGCCCCTGGCTGCATACCTGGGCCAAATGGTACAGCGCTCCACGCTCTTTCGCCTGGGTGCTGTCCATATCATCGGCGGCTTCCTTTGCGTACTTTGCCACAAAGCGCAGCATGACGGGGTTATCATCGTACTTGCCCACTAGGGAATAGAAGTCATCGGTGGAGAGGATACCGCTTTTCAGTAGTTCCAGGCCGTTAGGGTCAACCGCGTCCGGGTCTGCAAGGTTTCCTCCGCGCACCTCCCGCTCCAGGGCAGCCCGCAGTTCCGACCGCCTCCGGTTGAACTCCGGCCAGATACGGGCTTCCGCTTCCTTAAAGGTCAGTTCTGCCTCTTGGTATTTCAGTTTGGCCCGCTGGCGTTCCATGTCGCTGCCCCTGGACATTCTGTGGGCATCGCTTGCCGCCTGGAATTTGTCCCATGCTTCCATATACTCCCGCCGTGCCGCCTGAAAAGCGGCGTCAAGGTCTTTTGCAAAGTGGTTAAATTTAGTCATTTTTATTTTCCTTTCTGTTGCATAAATTCCAAAGTGCGCATTTTTCACTGCACATGAATGGGGTTTGCTTACTGCCAAAAGGACAGCGCCCCCCAATGGACGGGGCCTCGCCGGTCACAAGTCCGCATCCGTGCTCCCCGTATCGGGCGCATTTCTGGGTACACTTGGAGAGTAAAGGGCAATCCCCGGGTTTGGGGCGGTTGTCCTCTGCGATCTTCTGAACCGGCGGCGCGCTCCCTACCTCAAATTCTCCGTAAGATGTTGTAATGGTCGGAGCATACTCAATCGCGGCCCTTCCGACGCGGCGGAATTTGCGCCCGTGTTCATCTATTTCCCAGTGTTCAGGTTCAATCTGTTTCATAGTTCAATCCTTTCAGATGTCAATAATGATAACGGTCTTGCATTTGTTCAGATATTGCCGGGCTTCTTGCTCGGTGGCAAAATTCCTTGTTTCGTGCCCGGTATAGTTTGCCTCCCATCCGCTGGAGGTCTGTATGATAATCCCGACGTTTGGGCCTGGTATCGCTTTTCTCAGCCTCTCTAGCCGCTTTTGAATATCGGTCATATTACCCCTCCACTACATGGATATTATCAAGTTCAAATTGTAATATCCGGTCAAGATCGTCTAAACTGCTGCCGCCAAGAACACGCGCAAACTCGCCTTGATCCGCTTTCATATCATCAACGGTTCCGGTTTTCTCTGTCCCGGCTACACTGTATAGAATCCACAAGGGGACTCCACGCTTGCTGGCCATGTATGCCTGGAGGCGCTTCAGCCGCGCCATTACATCGTTCATGGTTCATCACTCTCCAGTTCTGGCAGTTCCAGCTTGCCAGCCTCTATTGCCTCATCAATCATTTGGTAAAAGGACAGGCTCAAAGCGTCTATGCCCTCTATGGGATGAGGGTAAAGGACGATCCTCCGCCCGTCCGGGGTGTATGCGCCATGCTCCAGCAGATAGGCAAAGGGGTCTTTGCTGGTGTGAAATTCTCCGCCGCCCTCGACAATAAAGGTTGTTTGACCGGCGGACAGCGTTTTTAGATATTCCCGCAGTGCGGAAAGGCGTTGTTCAGTGCTTGCCATCGGTTTCTTCCCTCCATTTCTCCAGTTCCCGCAGCTGCTCCAGAATGTCGGTCTGTTCGGTCAGCTTCAACGCATATTCCAGCGTTGAGCGGGCAGCCTGTATGCGGGCCGTGGCCTGTTCGTCCGTGTTGCCCATGATTTCTGTGAGTGTGGAAATGGCAAGGGCAAGGGCCTGTTGTGCCTGCCGGGTTGCGTCATGGACAAGGTTTCCAAACGCTTCTCGGTATCGCTCCATAAACTCCGGGTCTTTCATGTACTCCCGCAAGGTGCTTTCTCCTATCCCTGCGGCCTTTGCCGCCTCTGCCCGTGTGCGGCTCACAAGGAGGGCTTGCAGGGCTTTTTCTTTTCTCGGTGTCGTGGGTATCACCCCTTTCTTTCGTTGGTTTCTGCGGCTTTCTGGCGGTCATAGAGGGCAACCCAATCATGGAGGCGCATGGTTACAAGCCACGGCTCACGGCTCCGGCGGTGGAACAGGGCGGGCACTCCATCGTGGAATTTCTCTGCATCCCTTACTGCCTGTTTCATTGCCTCCGGCACATTCAACCGCTCAACACGCTTGACTTCAATATGTACCCCTCTGAGGCCGGTCAAGTCCGGCACATCACCAAAGGACAGAGAACCGCCCCGCTCGACTTGATAGCCATACTCACGGAGCAGGGCGGCAAGTTCCCGCTCTCCGTCTGCACCCTTCCTCTGCGACGATCTACCGGCCATCTACAAGCCCCCTTTTGTCCCTTTTGGCCCTTTTGTCACAGGGATTTATCAATAGTTTTTTTGTCGGTCTGCCGCCGGTTGCTATTTCAACCTCTCGGACATACCCCATATTTACAAGGGCTTGCAGGGCGGGCTCCATATCTTCAACACGCTTAAATTTCCCTTTACACAGCCGGAACAAATCTCGCTTGCTCATTTCATCCTGGCCGGTGCTGCTGATCCTCTTCCAGAGATAGGCGCTCAACGGCTCCCATAGCGTCCAGGCCCAGCAGGCGGGCGGTGAAGTCAATAGAATCCCCGCCCACATCACACACCCAGCAGCGGAAGCGGCCATTGCGGAAGCTCATAGAGGGGTGCTTGTCATTGTGGAAGGGACACAGTGCCCACCCACGGCGATCAAATGTCAGGCCATAGTGCCGGGCGGCATCCTGGGCGCTCACCCGTTCCCGGACTTCCCGGAAAACATCAGTCAAGCGCAGCCGCCTCCTCGATTGCCCGTGCTGTCCGCATGATCTCCCCGGCCCGGTGCCGCATGGAGCGAACACAGGCGGCTTTCTCATCCTCGCTGCCCGGAAGATAGTAGCCGGTCAGGTTGTCTGCACAAATCGGTGTCCCGCTCCGGCGCTCCCGCTCGATCATCAGGCGGACGGTTCTTCCATCAACGCCCAGCAGCTTTTTTAGGTGCCGGAGGGGAACGGCGTTTTCCCGGCCACGGTTCAATAGGTCAGAGACTTTCCATTGACGGCCCGCCGTCTCCGTGGTACAATTAAAAACAGGAATAGACGCCCTGCAAGCCGTCATTTCCGTCGCCGCCCCTGTCAGCGTTGCCGCGCTGGTGGGGGCTTTTTCTTTTGTTGTCATGCGTGTACTCCTTTCAAATTCGCTGTACTTGCCGCCTCCAGTTGCTGGAGGAAGAGAGGCATATTGACTCTGTATTCCTGTCCCACTCGCAGGCAAGGAATTGTCCCGTTTTTGCACCCGGCCCGGATGTACCCCTGCGCTAATCCGCTGATTCTGCTGGCCCCCCGGATGGATTGATAGGGGGTGGTGAGGTCAAGTATGCGTTTTGGCATCGTCCGTCCTCCCTTCGCTGGCCTGGAGTTTTTGCGCACGCCGCTCCCAGTAGCGCCGGTTGCTTTCCCGGACTTTATCCGGGTTCTTTTTTCTCCACTCACGAAAATATGCTGCCCGTGCTGCTCTCGCCTGTTCGTCAAGCTGCTTTACTGAATCCAAAATAATCAGTCCTTTCCATTACATTTATCTTGACTGGTGCGATACGCCGTGATAAGATAAAGATGAAAGTTATCTTAATCTTTCACTTTAATTGAATTATATATGCGAAAGTGAAAAACAGGAAAAAATTTCACTATAATTTTTTCTGGTGAAACAAACGAAAAACTTTCACTTTGGAGGGGAAATAAATGTCACGGAAAAGGATACCGCATGAGGTTGATACTGCCGCGATAGAAGAAAACGCGCAAAGTCCGGAAATGGCTATATTTGCGAAAACTTTAAATGCTCTATTAGTTGAAAAAAATGTGCATCAAGACGATATGGCTCGGGCGCTTGGCATCTCAACGGGAAGTATTTCATCATGGAGAAATGGCAAAAAGGAGCCGCGCCTTTCGATGATAATTAAAATAGCAGATTATTTGGGCGTAGATTGCCATTACCTTATGACAGGAGTACAAGCAGAAAACTATGTATGCTCAAATGATTTGGGCCTTTCTGCGGGGGTCATAAATTGGTTGAAGTCGATCACTGGAGATCCTGTTCGTCTGGAAATGCTCAATGCAATTTTGGGGAATAAGACCTTTCAAGCAATATTGCCGTCTGTATATGAATTAAAAAAAGTGCAGATTGCAGCGGAGTTTGACCGATTCAGCTGTGACTTTACACCGTCCAGAGAAATAGGGTGTGGACAATATGTAGTTGGTGGGGATGAATACCTTTCTGTGTTGGAGTACAGAATTGCGGAATGGTTGAAAATGGTGATTGATGATGTTACACGATCTGCGTTGGACGAATTAGGAGGGTAATAACATGGCCAGCATTAAACTGTCAGAGACAAAGGACGGTCGCCGGTTCTTTCAAATCAGCGTTTCCCGTGGATATGGCAAGGCCCCCTATAAAACGCGCTGGTACTGGCCGGACGGCTGGAGCAAGCGGACAGCGGAGCGGGAGGCCGCAAAACGGGCCGCAGCCTTTGAGCTGGCCTGTAAAAACGGGAAAGTCCTAAACCGTGCCCAGGAGCGTGAAAAAGCCGCCCAGGAGGCGGCGGAGGCGGCAAAGCTGAAAACGGTGCGCCAATATGCGGACGGGGTATTTATGCCCACCAAAGAGGCGACATTTTCCGAAAATGCCCGGTCAAGCTATCGGATGTTCCTGGACAGGCACATTCTCCCGGTTCTGGGGGAGCATCTGTTAACGGAAGTCACCCCGGCCATGATCTCCAAGTTGCTGGTGGATTTCCAAAAGGCCGGATATGCCCACGCTACGGCGGTAAAGCTGTATAACATCCTGAATGGTGTCTTTGAAATGGCGTTTCTGGATGACAGCATCCCCATGAATCCCATGCTGAAAGTAAAGCGGCCAGCACCCCGCAAAGGGGAGCAGGTGCAGGAGGAAGGGGAAAAGGCATTGACGGCCCAGGAGCTGGCCCATGTCCTTTCCTGTGCCGCTCAGGAGCCGTTGAAGTGGAGGGCATATATCAACCTTGCCGCCGATACAGGGGCGCGCAGAGGGGAGCTGTGCGGCCTCTGGTGGTCAGATATTGACTGGAGCGCCGGGACGGTGACGATTAGACGAAACCTCCAGTACACGGCGCAAGCGGGGGTTTTTGAGACATCTCCCAAAAACGGCAAAGCCCGCACGGTGGACATTGGCCCGGAAACACTGTCCATGCTGAAACAGCTCCAGCGGGAACAGGCTGCAACGTGCATTTCCAAGTATGTGTTTACCCAGGACGGGGAGACGGTTCCCATGCACCCGCAAAGCCCCACACGATACTTTAAGAAGTTCGGGAAGAAGTACGGCATCCCAAACTTCCACCCGCATCTGCTCCGGCATAGCTCCGCCTCGGTGGCGATCACCAACGGCGCGGATGTGGTCAGCGTATCGGAGCGGCTGGGCCATAGCGACACGGCGGTAACGCTGCGGATGTACGCCCACGCCAATGAGGAAAGCATCCGGCGGGCCGGGCAGACTGTCCGGGACGCATTACGGAACGCACAAAACGGATAAAAAAGAGCGGTGCGGATTTCCGCATCGCTTTTTCATGCCCTCTGAAAAGGATTGAGCAAAGGATTGAGCTACACGCTAAAAGGATTGAGGTAAGGCTATAACAATCTACGACAAAGCACAACAGGGGAAAACCGTAAATCCATTGTGCCACAATGGGTACAAGGTTTAAGATACGACAAAATACAGTAAGCTAAAACAGGGCCAACTATAATTGGTAAGGATGAGGTCGCCAGTTCAAATCTGGCTAGCAGCTCCAAAAACCCTTGAAAGCCGAACCTTTCAAGGGTTTTTTGTTGTAAAAATTGAAGCGCACTGGACAGGAAGCATTTCCTTTCCAGTGCGCTTTTTTTGATCCGCCGCGTGGGCTTACATTGCAGTATGGATCTGGAAGGTGATGCCCAGCTGCCGGAGCATGGACTCCACGTGGCAGGCGGTGCAGCCCCCTTCCGCCCAGTCCGCCAGAGCTTCCGGCAGGGTACGGTTTGGATTCAGGGACATTTGAAGCCGCTCTCCCTGGGACGCCTCCAATCCATAGTGATACTCCTTCTCAGCCTCCACGTCGATGCTGTAGCGCTCCACTGTGCCGCGCTGGTCATAGAACACAGAGAGGAAGAAAGGGTGCTCCAGGGAGAGGGGAAGGCGCTTGTGGAACAGACTCAGGGAGGCATGGAACCGGTCGTCCTCCAGCATGGCCTGGGCCATGCGGTACTTGAGAACACGCCGTCTGTCCCGGACGGTGACCGTGTTCAGACGGGCCAGGTCGCTGTTGTGGGTCAGGTCCGCCAGCTTCACCCGGCGGGCGATGGGATTGCTGCGCAGCCGGACCACATACTCCAGATAGGGAGTGTATTCGTCATGGGTCAGAAGCCCCAGGGCCTCCAGTACCGCCTCCGGGAACCCCTCATCCCGCAGATCGCAGATGGTATAGTGGGAGTCCTCCACCACGTCGTGGAGCAGAGCTGTGCACACCTCCTCCTCTGTTTCCAGCTGCTCGGCCAGATGGAGGGGGTGGATCACATAGGGCAGTCCGCTTTTATCCGTCTGGCCGTTGTGGGCCGCAAAGCAGATCAGCAGGGCCTTTTTCGTCAGAGGTGTATATATCAGCCCTACGGGGCGCAGAGGCGCCATGGGGGCGCTTTCCAGGGGACTGGTGATGCTGTTGGAGTCGTGGTTTATGCTCATATAGCAGCCCTTCTTTTTTTACTTGAATTTTGTGTAACCACTGTAACAGTTTTGCAGGTCGCGGGTATATATAGGCAGAACAGGCAAAGCAAGACACAAATACAATTTATAAGGAGGACACAGAGATGGAGATGCAGAAGAATTTTTCCGAGCAGGACGTGAAGGACCTGGAACTGTTTGCTGACAAGCTGGAGCAGGCGGAGGACGAGGCTGCTGTAAACAGCATCCTGAAGGAGTACGGCTATGATACCGGTGCCAAGTCCGGCGATGAGCTGGGAGAGGCCGATCTGGAGAATGTCACCGGAGGTGTGACCGAGTTTTCCGCGCTGAAGTGGCTGCTGAAAAATACTGACTGGGGCAAGCTGACCTGGAAAGGCACCAAGATGGCTGCCAGATGCCTGTACGACGCCGTCAGATATGGCGATCCGTACCGGACTTACAGTGAGAAGGAAGTCCAAAAGGTCAGCAAAGACCTGGATGAGGCCATTCCCAATTGGATCAAGAAGTTCAGCTGATCCGGAACGCCGGTCTCTGTTGGGGCGGGGCTGTTTGCCCCGCCCCTTCTGCTGCGGTCTGGTTTGGACGGCGCAGGTGGTTAAATGGAGGTGTTGTAAGATACAACACCTCCATTTTGTGTCTGTCTGGGATCACCACCACGCAGTATACTCGCAGAATGTGCGGTCCGGTGATCCTTTTTTCTCTAGGAAGAAGGGATCTTCTTCAATCAGAGCCTGCAGCTCCTCCAGATATTCTTCCATACGGCCGCCGGTAAAGATTCCGCCGCCTGTGACATAGCCGGGCAGGATGCTGCCGGTGCCGTAGGTTTTGCTGAACCAGATGCGCGCCCGCTCTTTCAGCACGTCATTTTCGTCGATAAAATAGAGATACAGGCCGTCGGCGGGGGAGTGCTCCAAATCAGACTGCTCATATAAGGCCTTGGTCAGCGCTACTACCTGGGAGGCGAAGTTCTTGCCTGTGTTCATGTGCAGATAGACCCGGATGTTCATTCCGTCGCTGACCACTTCCATCTGCTCGTACTGAGCTGCGGCATCACAGTTCTCAATGTTGTCCCGCACCTGCTTGGTCAGGTCGCCGTACTGCATGGAGAAGTTGGCATCGTCAAAGGCAACGCCGTTCTCGTCCTCGTTGCACTGGTACTGGGCCGTACTTGCCCCGGAGGGCAGATTGACGTCCTGGGAAATGGCAGTCAGCAGCTGCACCAGCCAGCGTTGCTCCTCTCCGATGGGCTGATTGTCCCAGAAGCAGCCCTGATCCAGGGTCACCACCGTGCCGTCGGCCCCATCCTCCAGGTCGCAGGCAAGCCAGGGAATGTTGTTGACCTTGAGATAGATCTTGTCATACCCGGCGTCCTGAGCCAGCTGGAGGAAGTTTGCCAGGTCCTCCTCACTGCTGCCTGCCGTGGCCTCCAGGGCGTAGGTGCCGTCCGGGCGGCTGATCCAGTCCAGCTGCCGGACATATAGATTGTTTAAGCCGGCGCTGAGATAAAAGGTAACCTGCCTGAATTCCAGCAGCTGAAGCAGCGGGATACTCATATGTTCAGCGCCGGTTTTTACCACCATCTGATAGGTATCCCCGGAGCAGATGGTACCAAATGCGTATTCCTCACCCAGAAGGTCCAGGCGGCGCTTCATGGCGGCGCAGGCGTCGGCCCACCGGCCTTCCCCGGGGAGGGCATCGCTGTCCACCCAGGGATAGAGCAGGGTGACGGTCTGGCCGGTCACCTGGTCAGGGGAGCGCTGGAAGGTTTCGGCCTGATTGCCGGTGTCCGGAGTCTCCCACGCTGCCTCGTAGTTTACATCCAGCTGGTAGTAGAAGGGGTTTGGCAGGGGCTCCTGGGACAGGTTGTGCTGAAGCAGCCGGGCAAATGCCGCGCCGTCCGTATTGGTGATGTAGAAGGTCCGTCCGTCCCCCGCTGAATAGAGATAGGTGTACCAGAGATTGGAGGAACTCTCAATATCCTGGGCCAGGGCCATATCGGTGCCCCATTGGGCCATTTTATCCCGGTTTTTCTGGACAAATTCCTCGGTGAATACCAGCTTCTCCAGGCCGCCCTTCTCCAGAGCCTCCGCCAGATCGGGTGCGCTGCAATCTTCCGGCGCCTGGGTCTCAATGGTGATGGATTCCACATCGGAGGGGGTCACCCGGATGGAGTCGCTACGGTCTGTCTGGTATTCCTGAAAATTGATCAGGCTGAATTCCATGGACCGGCTGATGTAGCACTGCATGGTCTTTTCCAGCCCCAGCGGCTCGATCACCGAGCGGGGCAGAAACAGCTTGATCTGATCGTCCTCCACCGCAAAATCGTAGGGCTGGCCGTCGCAGAGAAGATCGATCCGCTGCTCCACCGTCTCCGCTGCCTGAGCAAAATCGTGGACGGGCATCTCCTCGTGGGCGGTCAAAATGATCCGCATATAGTTGCCCGAATCGATATCCGCCTGGCTGACGCCGCCATTGCGTCCGGTTCCCTGGGGGATGAACCGGCTGGCCCCCCAGATCCCTGCGGCCAGCACCGCCACGGCCAGCACCGCGGCCAGCGGCCGCAGCCATTTTTTTCGGGCTTTTTGTTCCGGGACCGGCTGAGGTTCCGGCGGGGTGTGGTGGGGGTCGGGCTCTGCGCGGCGGGGAATGGGACGGGTCACATCGTCGTCGTCATCCAGCTCCAGCGCATGATTTTCCCCTGCGGGCCGGAAGAGCATCTCCTTCATCTCACCGATGGTCTGGAACCGGTCCTCCGCCCGGACGGCCATTCCCTTTTTCAATACCGCTTCCTGCAGGGCGCTGATCTCTACCCCCAGTTCGGAGGGCCACTTCAATTCATCCAGCTGGGCCCGTTCCAGGGCGTCGTCCGGCTTCAGACCGGTGATACAGCAGTAGATGGTGGCGCACAGCGCGTAGACGTCGGTCCACGGCCCCTGATGGCCTTTGCTGCGGTACTGCTCCTCCGGGGCGAAGCCCGTCTTGAGGATCACCGATACGCTGGTGTTGCCGCTGAGGTCCAGCTGTCTGGCGGCGCCGAAGTCCATCAGTTTGACGGTGCCGCTCTTCAGCAGCATGATGTTGTCCGGACTGATATCCCGGTGAATGATGCCCACCTGGTGGATCTTTTCCAGAGCGTCCATAACGGGCCGCATCCGTTCAAAGATATCGTCGGCAGAAAAGCGGGTCAGTCTCAGGATGGAGCGCAGGTCATGTCCGTCCAGGTACTCCATGACGATGTAGGCGGTGTTGTTGGCTTCAAAAAAGTCCCGGACCGTAACCACGCCCGGGTCATCTGCAAACTGTGCCAATGCCCGGGCCTCGCTGAGAAATTTTCGTTTTCCTTCCTCGATGGAATCCACCTGTCGTTGATCAGAGATGGTGATCTCAGGGGAAAAAGCCACGTTTCGGCTGGCGATCCCACTGGGGTAATATTCCTTGATAGCCACCCGGGTATCCAACAGCAGATCCCGGCCAATGTAGGTAATGCCGAATCCACCCTGACCCAGCGAACGCCCCACCAGATATCTGCCGTTCAGTTTGCTGCCGGGGCGAAGGTGGTGGAGCAGCTCCGTATCCCCGCCCTGATATCCGCAGTGGGGACACACATCCGCTCCGCCGGTGGGCAGCATACAGTGTAAGCAGTAATCTGTCATATCCTGTATTCTCCTTCTCTTAACACGGTTGCTCCCGCGCTCACCGGATGAGCATGGCGATGGCGGAATGGTTATCTCCGGTGTGGGCGCCCCGGACGGCAAGGCGGGCGCGCATGGCCTCCAGCCATTGCAGGGCGGTGGAGGCGCCGGAGAGGTCGTATGCCATCTCCGACTCCTGGATCTTCTCCCAGAAACCGTCGCTGCACAGGAGCAGCCCGTCCCCCGGAGCCAGCTCCAGATGGGCAATATCCACCGTCACATCATCCTGTGCGCCCAGGGCACGGGTGAGCCGGTGGCGGTCCTTGCAGGTGCGCAGCTCGGCCGGGGTGATGTCGCCGGCCCACAGGGCCAGCTGGGCGGTGCTGTGGTCCCGGGACTGATACAGGATACTGCCTTCCCGGAACTGATAGATCCGGGTATCGCCCACATTGGCGGCCAAAGCGGCCCGGCCGTCAAACCACACGGCGGCCAGGGTGCTTTTCATGCCGGAGGTCTGACGCTGCTCCCAAATGAGGGTGTTGGCCTGCTCCACAGCCCCCCTGAGGGCGACCACCGAGACGGGCTTGCCCATGATGCCGCCCCCCACTGTCTGGACGGCCAGCTGGGCCGCGGCCTTGCCGCCCTTATGCCCGCCCAGCCCATCTGCGATCAGGCCTGCCATGGTGTCGCCGCTCTCCAGCAGCGCAACGGCGTCTTCATTTTCCTTCCGGCCGCCGATATCCGAATAATAGGATGCGCTGACGTTCATGGGGAGGCCTCCTTACTCTATGACGTCCACAATAAAGGTTTCCGTACCCAACTCCAGCACATCCCCGCTCTTGATTTGGCACTGCTCCTCCTCATCCAACTCCCGGTCATTGACATAGACCTTGTTGGTGGAATGATGGTCCATCACGGTACAGATCCCGTTTTTCAGATGAAACACCGCATGGATGCGGCTGATGCTCTCATTGTCCGGAATGGCGTAGCTGCAGGTGAGCTTTCTTCCCACGGTAAACTCGTCCTTGGAGATCTGGATGGCCTCTCCCGTAGACCGCCGTTTCAGGTAATATTTTTTGATACTGGCCTTGGGGATGTGGATGGTCTTGCCCTCCTCCAGGCAGGGCTTCATCGCGGGCAGCTGCAGCAGGGCAAGACAGCAGGCACCGTCGGTGTGGCAGACGGCGTAGTCCACCGCCGCCACCTGCTCCAGCTCCAGCTGGGCCTTCATGACGGGGGAGAGCTCCACCGCTTCAAGGAGCACCGCCGCCACCGGTTTGCCGCCCAGAATGCTGCGGTTGAAGCGGCTGCGAAAGCTGTGGTCCTCCACCGACTGCCGGGATAAGAAGGCCAGTATGACCTCGGCGTTTTGGGGGACAGGGGCGTTTCCAGCAGCGGACGGCTGGTCCCAACAGAGCCTGCAGTCATTCTTTTGCAGGATCTCCAGCAGGGGGGACACCCGCTTCCAGTCGGCCGGGCAGCAGAGCGCGTAAACAAAGGGAAGGTTCTCTGTATAGTCCTCTTGCATCAACATCCACGTTCACCTCAGCTCTCAATCTCAAACAGTTCGTCAAACCCGATCTCTGCAAAGGTGGCGTGGACCGCAGGGCTCATGGCGCACAGCTTCAGCATGGAGCCGGGACGTTGGTCCAGCAGGCGCTGGACGGTGAGCAGGGCCTTCAGGCCCCCGCTGGAAATGACTTGCAAGCCGGAAAAATCCACGGCAATCCTGCTGCGGACGCAGGCCGCAGCCATCAGCTCGTCCTCAAAGGCGGGCGCCACAACCGAGGAGAGTGTGCCCGACAAACTTAGGGTTACGGTATCTCCTGATAGGGTTTCTGTGATGGAAAACAGCAGTTTCCCATCGTCCTCCTCCCAGCGCACGCAGTCCTGCTCTATGTGCCTGTTCATGTTACTAGCCCCTTCCCGCCGGCTGTCTTATTTGCCCACAATGCCGCAGACAGACTGCGGCCCCTCAGCGCTGGCGCTCAATGGTTTTTGTTGTCGATTTGCTTGATAAAATCTTTGTATGGGTTGGAACTGCCTGCAGCTGTGACCAGTTCCAGCTCGTCCTCTCCCAGTTCATCGGAGCATCCGTCAAAACACTGGAGATCGGACACCCGCTTCAGCCGCTGGTCGATGGCTTTCAGTTCCTCCGGGATCTCCTCCGGCATATGGTTGATGTTTTTGATTTGATCTGGCTCCATCAGATTACCTCCCCGGGTATATGTTCTGGTCGGGCCGGTCCGGCATGGATCGCTCTGCGGCCAATCAACTGCTATGGTTATTCTAAACTGATATACACGCCAAAACCGGACTTGTTACAAGGAATGCGAATCCTTACAGGATCTGACGGCTGGCCAGCTCATGGAAGAGCCCGCCCTGGGCCATCAGCTGTTCATAATTTCCCTCTTCCACAATATCTCCATGGTCCATCACCAGGATGCGGTCACAGCTCTGTATGGTGCTGAGCCGGTGGGCGATGACCACCCGGGTGCTGCCCATTTCCTCCAGCGCTTTGCACACCTGGGCCTGTGTCAGGTTATCCAGTGCGCTGGTGGCCTCGTCAAAGAAGAGAATGTTGGGCCTGTTGATGATGGCCCTGGCAATGAGAATGCGCTGCTTCTGGCCGCCGGAGATGGTGTTGCAGTGTTCGCTGACCATGGTCTCCAGCCCCATGGGCATCTCCTGGATATCTCTGGCCAGGCCTACCGCCTCCACCACCTGCTCCACCCGGGTTCGTCCGGCGTTGGGGGCGGTAAGGGTGATGTTCTCAAAGATGCTCCCTGAGATGAGCTCGCCGTCCTGCAGCACCACGCCGAAGTGTTTTCTCAGCTCCTGCAGGTCCAGCTCGTCCATATCCTGGTCGTCATAGTAGATCCGGCCTGAGGTGGCCTTCTCAAATCCCAGCAGAAGCTTGAGCAGGGTGGATTTTCCGCAGCCGGAAGCGCCCACGATCCCCACATATTCGCCGGGCCGGATGTGAAGGGAGAGGTCCCGAAACACAGGCGGGGTTTCCGGGTCGTAGGAGAAGGCCACGTGATCCAAGTCGATGCTGCCGGTGAGCTGGCCGGGCAGACGCTTGTCGCCGCCCCCTTCCGGCACCGTCTCCAGAATGGCCTTCACCCGCCGGTAGGTGGGTTTCAGCAGCTGATAGGAGATCAGCGCGCTGAACAGGCTGCTGATGGCGCCGGAGACCATGCCGAACGCCGAGTTAAAACCGACGAAGCTGCCCATGGTGATGGAAGCGGACTGGGCTGCGATCCAATAGATCAATACCAGAAAGATCCCGCTGCTGGCGGAGGAGAGCAGGGCGCTGAGGTTGGACAGCCGGCCCAGCCGTGTTTCCAGCCGGCGCTGCTCCATAAAAGCGCGCATATATTCAAAAATAGTCCGCTCCTCCACGCCGGCGGTTCTGATCTTCTCGATCCCCAGCAAAAACTGGAACAGGAGAGAGCTGCTCTTTCCGTCCATCTCCATGACCTGGGCCTGATAGACCATACGGCGGCGCGTCAGAAGATAGCTGATCAAGGAGAACAGCAGCGTGACCGACAGGGACACCAGCGAGAGCTGGGGAGAATAGGTGAACATCCGTATGCCGTAGAACAGGGCGGAGATCAGGCTGAGCCCCAGCCCCAACAGCATTCCGGATACAGAGCTGACCAGGCTGCCCAGCTCCATAACCCGCTGGGCCAGATCGGCGCTCTCGTAGTTGCGGAAGAAGTTTTCCGGCAATTCAAAGATCCGGTGGTAGACCGCGTTTTGCACATCGTACCGGATCCGGCTGTCCAAACGGAAGGTGGCCAGACTTTTTACCACGGAAAAGAGCAGATTGCCCACCATAAACGCGCCTACCAGACAGCAAATCTGAAACACCATTCCCATCTGTCCGGAGGGAATGAAGCGGTCGTAGAGCATCTGATTCAGGGTGGGGATCAGCAGGCCGATGAGGGCGGACAGGATGGTCAGCCCGATGATAACCGCCAGATCGGCCCGGGACAGACAGGACCAGCAGTAGGCCGCCAGATCCTTCGCCGTCATTCCCTGAAGGGGGAAGGGGCGGTAGATGACATAGGCCTGGGGGTCGCACTGCTCCGCCAGCGCTCGGGTCAGAGGGACCGCCTTTTTCCCGCTGCGGCAGAGCAGATATTTGCCCCGCCCTCTGGGAATACAGGCGGCCGGTTCCTTTTCCCGGCCAAATTGTACCATAATGGGCCCGGCATCCGCCTTATGCCAGTTTTCCTCCAGCAAAATCTTCCGGCAGGGAATGTGAGAAATGCGGGCCACTTCCTCCACGGAGACCTCCTGCCGGCAGCAGGCTGTGATCTTTTCGTAGGGGGCGATGGGGATGCGCATACGGTGGCACAGCTCTGCCATGACCTGATAGACCGGGTGCTCCCCGTTTTCCCTGGGTATGTCCTTTTCCTTGGAAAAGAAGGAGGCGATCATCTCATCGGTGCGGGCCCGCACATCCTCTTTTTCCTTGTCCGTGCGGATCAGGTAGCCGTCCTCCTGCACCAGGTTCAGGCGGTAGCGGTCCACCAGCAGATTGCCGTAAGTCTCCTGGCCGGGGTTCTCGATCCCCGCTCTGCCCAGGAATTTTTTTTGCAGGGGTCCGGTGGAGAGCCCCTCCAGACGCTCCAGCTGGGCGTGCTCCTCCGCCGGTGTTACCAGAAAGCGCCACAGGCCGCCCTCAGCATCTGTGTGAGAAAAGGCGGGAAAAATGGTATTTTGCTCTGCGGTGCAGATCAGGGAGCGGCGTCCCGGCTGGCCCTCCGTCCAGGGCACCACATAGATGTGGACGCTGCCTGACAGCACCCGGTATGCGTCTGTGGGAGTTTCGGTGATGTAATATGCGCCGCCGGTCAATCCAATGAGATTGGCGGTTTCCGTCTGCATGATGCAGCCTCCTTTCAGTTCATTGACATGAACCGGCAGTAGAGTCCGTCCAGAGCCGCCAGCTGAGCATGGGAACCCCGCTCCACAATGCTGCCGCCATCCATCACCAGGATCTCATCGCTGTTGCGTACGGCGCTGAGCCGGTGGGCCACAATGATGCAGGTACACCCGCGGCGCTTGATGTTCTCAATGATCTGTTTTTCGGTGATGGGGTCCAGGGCGCTGGTGGCTTCATCCATGATGAGCACCGTGGGGTTGGTCGCCAGGGCACGGGCAATTTCCAGGCGCTGACGCTGGCCGCCGGAGAGGTTGCTTCCTCCCTCGGTGAGCCTGAACTCATATGCGCCCGGCTTTTGGGTAATCAATTCGTGGATGCAGGCGTCCTTTGCGGCGTTAATCATGTCCCGCTCCAGAACGGCGTGATTCCACATGGTCAGATTGTCCCGGATGGTACCGGAAAAGAGGGTAATATTCTGGCTTACGGTGGACACGCTGGCATGGAGCACGTCCGACGGGATCTCTTCCAGCGGGACTCCGTCCAGCAGGACCCTGCCTGCCCAGGGGCGATACAGCCCGCTGACGAGTTTGGCAATGGTGGACTTTCCACAGCCAGAGCCGCCCACCAGGGCCACCGAACTGCCGGGCTCCAGAGAAAAGGAAAAGCCGGTGACCAGGGGTTTGGCCAGATGGCTGTACCCAAAGGAGACCTCCTCCAGAGCAACCCGGCCGGAGAGCTTGGCCTGAGAAAATTTCTGCACCGTGGTTTCCTGGAATTTCTCATCCACCGGATGGCGCAGGATGTCGTCTACCCGGGCGATATCGGCTTTCAGCGTCTGAATCTGCTGAATAAAGGCCACCAGCGTCTCCACAGGTGCGGAGAAGGAGGCAAACAGGGAGGTAAACGCCGACAGCATACCCAGGGTCATGTGGCCCTGGATGACAAAGACAGCGCCCACCAGCAAAAGCAGAATATCGATGAGGTTGTCCACCATTCCGGGCAGCGCCCCTGTCACGGACTGGGTCTGGCTGATGGCCTGCTCTGTGGAGGCCGCCTTGGCCTGGTAGCCCAGGACACGGGAGCTGTAGGCGCTCTCCGCGCCCGAGGCTTTCAGGGTAGAGGTAACGCTGAGACCGGCGCACACCACGCCGGTCAGTTTGCCGCTGTCCTGCTGCAGCTTCTGCACCCGGTTGGAGATCCGGCTGGCGGTAATTCTGGCGATCACAACATTGAACAGAATCCCCACCAGTCCGATGGCGGTCATCAGGGGGTTGTAGAAAAGCAGCAGCACCAGATAAAAGGCAGCCACAAAAATGTCCAGGAAAATGTTTGCCAGATCGCCGGCGATGAAGTTGTTGACGTTGTCGTTGTTGCCCACCCGGCCCAGGAGGTCGCCGGGGGAGCGCTGGGCAAAGAAGCCCACCGGGAGGCGGAACAGGTGCTCCAGCAATTCCCGGGAGGAGAGCAGCGTCAGTTTGTTCTGCATCTTCAACAGGAGCCTGGCGCTGTATGCCTCCAACAGAATCCGGAACAGGAGGGTCAGGATGAGAAAGCCAATGAACTGGTAAAACCAGGGGACGGCGCCCGCCCCCAGGACCCGGTCCAGAAACACCTGGGAAAAGACAGGGAGGATGAGGCCGGGGAGGATCATCAGCAGACCCAGACACAGCATCTGGGCCAGGGCGCCCTTCTGCCCCCGGATGCGCTGTTTGATCAGAGGAAACAGGGTGTTTTCCCGTTTGGCCTTTTCAAACTGGGGGGTGGGGTGGAAGGTGAGCACCACGCCGGTAAACCCCTCGTCCAGGTCCTCCATGGTCAGCTTGCGCCGGCCCAGGGCCGGGTCGTTGAGGTAGACAAAGGACCCCTTAAAGCCCTCCAGCACCACAAAATGGTTGAAGTTCCAGTGAATCAGACAGGGCATCTCCAGCTGCTTCAAAGCTTCCGGCTCCTTGCGGTAGCCGTGGCATTCCAGCCCGAATTTGCGGGCGGCGTACATGATGTTGCGGGCGTTGCAGCCGTCCCGTGATACGCCCGTCTCCACCCGCATCTGCTCCAGCGGCACATATTTGCCCCAATAGGCACAGATCATGGCCAGAGAGGCGGCGCCGCACTCCGTTCCTTCCATTTGAAAGATGGTGGGGGTTTTGCAGTATAATCTGCTCATGAGCCCTCCCCTCCAAACATGGGAAAGACCCAGGCGATGGGGGCGCTCTGTCCCAGCGTGATCTGCACCGAGGCGGAGGAGCCTCCGTACAGGACCTGCTCAGCCCCGGCGGCGCCGGAAAAATAATATCCGCTGGCGGTGGTGCTGTCCTCCCGAAGGGTACAGGTCACCGCCACCACAGGCCCTGAGCTCATCAGCATTTCGATGGTCTGGGCGTCGTTTCCCACCACGGCGGCCATCGCCTCGGCGGTGGTGTGGACCCGGTCCACACAGGCCACCTGGCCTTCCATACAGCCGCAGGCATCCCCCACGCCGTCCAGATAGATCACCGCCTCCATGCCGGGTTCCAGCTGAAGGGCGGTTTCCTGACTCACATAGCAGACCACCGACAGCCCGCTGTCACTGTCCGGAGAGATGCGGAACAGGGCCTGATTGGGCACCACATACTCCCCCGGCGCCACCAGATCCTCCCGGATCATGCCGGACTGGTCCGCCGGTACCACAACGGTCTGGCCGGTGGAAGTCAGGATCTCCGCCACCGGCGTTCCTGCCTCCACAGAGTCGCCGCTGTGCACCAGCAGGGAGGACACCTCTCCGGCTGCTGTATTGTACAGGGAGTTGGCGCCATAGTCATAGGTCAAAAAGCCGTATGTATCCACCGTTGTGGGGATGCGCCCCACAAAAGACCAGATGACCACGCTGGCCGCAAGGACGGCCGCCGCGGCAATGCCCAGCCAGGACATGGGGCTTGTGAGCTTGAGCATACCATCCAGTCGGTCGGGGGAGCTGAGCCGCTCCAACGCGGTTTTGCGAAATACGCTTGTCATGGGATCATGCACCTCACAGTCCGTGGGCTTCAAAGTATTTCCGGATCTTCTCCAGGGCCCGCTTGAGGGTCACCCGGACATTGACGTCCGTCATCTTCAGGATGCCGGCAATCTCCCCCGAGGTCTTTTTATGGAAATACCGCTCTGCAATGATGGTGCGTTCACGCTCAGACAGAATGTTCATGGCAGAGGACAGGGCCCGCCGCTCCTCCTCCAGCAGGATAGCCTGGGCCACAGAGGTGTCCCCGGGCAGTTCCGGGATATTCTCATCGTCCAGGGACAGGAACTCCTTCTTGTCCCGGTAGTAGTTTTTCAGGCGGTTTTTCATAATGACATAAACCCAGGTCCCCACAGAGGCCTTTTGGGGGTCAAAGCTGTCAAAATTCCGGTAGCAAGCCACAAAGACCTCCTGGGTCAGATCTTCTGCGTCCTGGCGGGATAGCGTATGCTGTTTTACATAGCGGAATACTTTGAGATAATAGTCACGATATACCTGTTCAAAGTTCACCCGATCCACGCTCCCAGTTTCTTCAAATGATCGCTCTATGCAAAAGCTGGATATTTTGTATATTATTATAGCATTGCCCTTTTTCCATTGCAATGCAGAAACCCACCGATAAGGAAAGGGCCTGCTGTCTGCGATACGCAGACAGCAGGCCCTTGTTCGTCCAGATGGCAATCAGTCGGTTTGGCTGTGTGTCTATCAATATGGGTTATCCTTCCGGATCAAGGATGGCGTTGGACAAATCAATGGGATGGTCACACTGGTTGTCCACGTCGGTGTCGTTGCCTGAGAACACGGTACCCGCAAAGTCCAGGGTGATGTCGGTGGGCACGTTCTCCAACAGCACGGCGGTGCCGTTGTTCACAAACTGGTTGTCGTGGTAGCGGCTGTCCGAGGCGGACTGGCCGGTGGCGTTGAAGTGGAGGCCCACCTCGTTCTCCATAAAGGTACACTCGGTCGCATTGATCCAGGCCTCCCCCTGGGACTGGAAGCCGGTCTTGTAGCCGGTGAAGGAGCAGCCGATGGCCCAGGCCTTGGTGGGAGCGATGATGCCGGTATCGGCGCCGTCCCCCACGAAATCCATGTCGTAGAAGTAGTTGATCCAGTAGAAGCTGGCGCTGCCGTCCATGGTTATGGAACCCTTGAGGGTGGTGCGGTCCGCCCCCTGGTCGGTGCAGCCGTAGAACTCATAGGAGCGGCTCAGATTCAGATCTCCCTCATAGGTCACCGGGGGCAGGTAGATGTACACCAGATCGGAAGGGGCGATCTCCTTGGCGGTCTGATCCAGCAGGGCCTGGAGGTCCTCCACGGTGTCCATGGGGGTGTCCTCCCAGTGGTACTCGTGGGTGATAATGGCGGTGACGTGGATGTTCTGGCGGACCCGGATCACGTCCCCGTTTTTCATCTGGACGGTCCAGACGATCTGGGACTCCCCGGAATTGCCCGTAAAGTCCAGGGAGCAGATCATGGCGGCGTCGGGGGAGTAGTCCTCGTCATGACGGGGCTCCCCGGCGGTGAGGGGATCGGCGGCATTCTCGTCGGGGACCACCTCCACGGTGACCTGCTCCACCAGAGGCTCAAATTCCGCCCAGGCGTCGGCGCCGGTGGCGGCGTCGTTGACGTACCAACGGGAGGGCCAGCGGTACTGCTCGTCGGGAGAGCCCTGCTGGTAGATGTCGGGGGCGGGGGCGCAGCGGTCGTCGGGCCAGGCCACCAGCAACTGGTAGGTCTTCTCCCCGCTCTCGTAGTACACCTCTCCCAGGGCGTCAAATTCCTGGGGCTCATAGGGCCGGTTGAAGTACCAGACTGCTCCGCCAATGGCGGCGGCCACCGCCAGGATCAGCAGGCCCACCAGCAGCTTTTTCAGCAGGGGGTTGGCGGTTTTTGCCTGCTTACGGGGGTGGATATCCTTCGCGCAGTGGGGACAGAAGGCGGCGTTTTCCGGCAGGTCCGCGCCGCAGTGGGGGCATTTGTGTTCCATGGTGGGATTCTCCTTTACTCAAAGGTGGCCTGGGACAGATCCAGGGGTTGGTCGCAGAGGTTGAGGATGCTTTGGGCGTTGGCCCGGAAGATGGAGCCCTGGAAGTTGAGGGTTATGTCGGTGGGTACGTTGTCCAGCCGCACCGCCACATCGTTGCCAAAAAAGCGGTTGTCGTTGTACATGGAGTGGTTGGCGTAGTCTCCCGTGCTGTCGAAGTGGAAGCCGATGCCGTTGCTTTGGAAGGAGCAGCCGATGACGTTGACCCAGCTGGTGCCGTAGGCATAGACCCCGGTGTCCCAGCCGGTGAAGGTGCAGTTGGTGGCCCGGAAGGGAGCGGAGCCGGAGAGACCGGTGCCGCTGCCCCTCCCCACAAAATCGATGTCCTGGAGATAGGCAATCTCGCCGTCGGGGGCCACCACCTGAACAGGGCCGGTGAAGGTGGTGCGGCTTCCGCCTTCGTCAGCGGAGCCGTACAGGTTCAGGCTCCGGTCCCGGATGGTGATCCCACCCTCATAGGTCACCGGGGGCAGGTGGAGGTTGATCACCGCCACCGGGTCGTTCGCCTGGCCGCCGATGGTGTCGATGAGGGCCTGGAGCTCCTCAGCCGTGTCCATGGGGTAGTCCTCCGGGTGGTAGTCATATACCGGGATGGGAACCACCTCATAGGTCTGCCGGAGGTAAATGGTGTCTCCGTTTTTCATTTGGAAGGTCCATACCAACTCTGCCGTGCCGCTTTCCCCGGTGAAGTCGATGAGGGAGATAAGGGGGCACTCAGGCGCTCCCTCGTTGTAGGCGGGCTGGGAGCACAGGTAGGGGGAGGAGCTGTCCTCCTGACCGATGAAGGCCGCGCTGACCTCCTCCACCTCCGCCAGGAAGGCGTCGGAGACGTCGTTGCCGGTGCTGTCGTTGATAAACAGCCGGGAGGGCACCCGGTACTGGCCCTCCGGCTCCCCCGGAATGGTCATCTCCGGCACGGGGGTGTAGCGGTCCGCGTGCTGGGTGAGCAGGAGCTGATAGTCCCCGTAGCGGATCTCCCCATAGCCGTCGTAGGCCTTGGGGGCGAAGGCCAGCCACAGCCCGAACCCCACGGCGGCCAGCACCGCCAGAGCCAGCAGTCCAAGCAGCAGTTTTTTCAGCAGGGGAGTGGCGGTTTTCGCCTGTTTTCGGGGATGAATGTCGGTGGCGCAGTGGGGGCAGAAGGAGGACTCCGCCGGCAAAGGTGCGCCGCAGTGGGGGCATTTGTGCGCCATGACTTATCCTCCGTTCCCCTGGTAATCCAGCATGGTGTAGCCCAGCAGGTTGTAGTCCCGGTCCAGCAGCAGGTAGCACCGCCACCGGCCCTCATTGGGCAGGAACTCCTCCAGCCGCTGGATCTCCCGGCACTGGCGCCCCGGCTCCGGGCCGTGGAGGGTGTGCCACAGGGCGTAGATCTGGGGGTCGTCCTCCCGCAGCACCGGACCACGGCCGGTGTTGTAACCGTTTAAGAACCACACCGCCCCGGAGGACTCGATCTCCTCCGGCGGGATGTAGGTGGAGAAATCCTCCTCCCAGTTGCCCTCAAAGGCGGCCAGCTCCGCCTCGTAGAGGTGGGTGAAGTCGTAGTCGCAGTTCACCACGTCCATCTGCCACTTGCCGCCCCCCAGGTTGGTGGGGGAGCCGATGAAATAGCCCATCAGGTGGGTGTTGTCGTCAAAGATCATCAGAGCCACCCGGTTATTGGAGTCGCTGCCGGCGTTGTACATCCCCCGTTCCCCCACGGCGTTCTGGGCGCCCCGGGAGGACACCAGAGTGGCCATCTGGAAGCTGTCCACCAGATAGTCGTCGATGTTGTCGCTGGTCTTGATGGTGGTGCGGAAGTCGATGCAGGTGAGGGTGGGGAAGAACTCCTCCAGATATTCGGGAGTGGCCGTCACCATGCCGTCCTCGTCCTCCTGAAAGACCACCGGTGTGGTCTCCCCGGCGGGGAGACCGGTGGGATGCTCATGGAGCAGCGCCCAGCCCACCAGGGCGGCCGCCGCCACGATGGCCAGAGCCAGCACCCATTTCAGACCCTTCCGCCACATATGGGTGGGGACGGGGGCCGCCTCCCGGGTGCGGATGCTCCGGGCGCAGTGGGGGCAGAAGGAGGACTCCTCCGGAAGAACTGCGCCGCAGTGGGGGCATTTGTGTTCCATAGGGATCATCCCTTTCATGTAAAGGTAGCGCCTCCGGTATCAATGGCAAGGTTGTTGGGGTTGAGGATGGTCGCCACGTTGCTGTCAAACAGGCAGAACTTAAAGTCAATGGTCCTGAGGCCGGGCACCCGCAAAAGGTCCACCGCCACCGTGTTGTTCCGGAAGGTGTTGTTGGTAAAGTCAGTGTAATTGCAGTAAGTTCCGCCGCTGTCGAAGCGGAAGCCGATGTCGTTGTCGGTAAAGAGGCAGTCTTTTGGGTTGGCCCAGGCCTCCCCGCCCACCAGCAGGCCGATCTCCCAGCCGGTGAAGGAGCAGTCCAGCACCCGGTACTGGGCGGCCACGGTGAGGCCGGTGCCGGTGCTGTTCCCCACAAAGTCGATGTGTTCGATGTCGCACAGAGGGTCCTCCTCCGGCGCAAGCACCACCGGCCCTAAGAAGGTGGTGCGCCGGCCCTGCCCGTCGGTGGAGCCGGAGAGGTTGATCCCCCGCCGGTCAATGGTGAGGCCTCCCTCATAGGTCACCGGCGGCAGGTGGATCCGCACCACCGTGGGCAGGGGGACCTCCGCCTGAATCTGATCCACCAGGGCCTGGAGGTCCTCAATGGTGTCCATGGGGTAGTCCTCCGGGTAGTAGTGGGCGGTGTCCACCCTCTGGAAGTCGATCTTCTGGCGGAGGAAGATGGTGTCCCCGTTTTTCATGGTGATGGTCCACTCTACCTCCACCGGCCCCTGACTGCGGCCGGTAAAATCCAGGGTGGTCAGGGCCAGGCCGTCATAGGGGTCATTGGGGTCTATGGGCAGGGAGCAGACCACCGGGGAAGGGCTGTCCGGCGGCTGGATCACCCGGACCTGAACCTCAGACGTCTGGTTGAGGAAGGCCCGTCCTGCGTCTTCGCCGGAGTCCACATGGGAGACAAACAGCCGGGAGACCCGGTCGTAGACCCCGCCCTCCTCCACCTGCATGGTGTGGGCCGCCTCGGGGACTATGTCGGTGCGGCAGGTAAGGAACAGGTGGTAGTCGCTGCCATTCAGGGTATAGGTCAGCTCCCCCCAGGCCCTATATACGTCCGGGGCAAGGGCGTCGGATACCAGCCAGCCTCCCCAGCCAAGGGCGGCCAGCACCAGCAGCAGGAGGGCCCGCCGCAGCGGTTTCAGCCACCAGCGGACGGGTGTATCCACCTCATGTCGGGTGCGGAGGTTTTGGGCGCAGTGGGGGCAGAAGGAGGCTTCCGCTGGAAGGGGCGTGCCGCAGTGGGGGCAGCGTAAATTCATAGCACTCGCCTCCCTCAGTCAAAGGTGGCCCGGGTGAGGTCGGTGGGGTGGTCGGCGGGGTTGGAGAGGTTCAGGCCGTTGCCGGAGAAGGCGCAGCCGTTGAAGTAGAGGGTTTTGGCTCCGGGTACCCGGAGCAGCTCCACGGCGGTGCCGTTGTTCCGGAAGGTGTTGCCCTCCAGCATGGTGCCGTTGACGTAGTCCCCCACGCTGTCAAAGCGGAAGCCCACGCCGTTGTCCTCAAACCAGCACCCGGTGGGGTCGGCCCAGTCGTCTCCGCCCACCAGCAGGCCGGTGTCCCAGCCGGTGAAGAGGCAGTCCTGCACCCGGCCGTCGGCCTCCACGGTGAGGCCGGTGCCCGAGCCGCTGCCCCGGAAGTCGATGTTCTCGATGAAGCACTGGGGGCCCTGGTCCACGTCCACCGTCACCGGGCCCAGAAAGGCGGTGCGCATCTTCTTGTCATCCTCGGCGCCGTACAGGTTGATGGGCCGCCCCCTGATGGTGAGGCCCCCCTCATAGTGGACGGCGGGCAGATTGAGCCGCACCACCGTGGGCAGGGGGACCTCCGCCTGGATCTGATCCACCAGGGCCTGGAGATCCTCAATGGTGTCCATGTCGTACTCCTCCGGGGTGTAGTCCACTACATCCACCGGCTCGATCACCATCTTGTGCCGCAGAAGGATGGTGTCCCCGTTTTTCATGCGGATGTCCCACCGAACCTCTGCCTCCCCCCGGCTCTGACCGTCAAAATAGAGTGGCGAGAGGGCCATTCCCTCGGCGGCAGGATCGCCCTGATAGGTGGGCTGCTGCCAGGTGATGGGGGAGGGGTTGTCCTGGGGCTGGGTCACCTGGACCTGGATAGTCTCGACCTGCTGGCGGAAGACCTGCCCGGCATCGGCGCCGGAGTCCACATGGGTGACAAACAGCCTGGCGGCCCGGTCATAGTCCCAGTCCTGGATGGTCTGGATGGTGTATACCGGCTCCGGGGCGCTGTCGTTACGGAAGGTGGCCGCTAAATGGTAATCGTTGCCGTTCAGACGGTAGGTCAGCTCCCCCCGGGCGTCGTATGTGTCGGGGGTAACGGCGTCATAGAGCAAACAGACCGCCGCAGCCAAGGTGGCCAGCGCCAGCAGAAAAAGGACCCGCCTCAGTGGCCGGAGCCACCGGCGGACCGGTGCCTTCGCCTCCCGCCGGGGGCGGAGAGCTTCCATGCAGTAGGGACAGAAGGAGGCCTCGCTGGGGAGGGTGGCGCCGCAGACAGGGCAGGGCCTGGTCCCGCCGGTCATGTCACAGGACCTCCATCAGCCGCAGCACATTGCGGTAGCGGTGCTGGGGGTTGACGTGGGTACACCGGTCCACAATGCGGCCCATTTTGCCCCCCGCCAGCTTTTTGGAGGGGTGCTGGCCGGTGAGCATCACGTTGATGAGTACCCCCAGGGAGTAGATGTCGGTGCGGATGTCCGACTGGGACAGACCGTACTGCTCCGGGGCGGCAAAGCCGGTGGTGCCCAGAATCTGGGTATCGTTGCTGTGCTCGGGTTTATGTAAACGGGCGGCGTCAAAGTCGATGAGTACCGCCTCGTCTCCCCGGAGGATGATGTTCTCCGGCTTCACGTCCCGGTGGACGGCGCCGATGGAGTGCAGGACCCACAGGGCCTTGCACACCTGCCGGACGATCTTTCGGGTCTCCTCCGGTGAAAAGAGGGCCTCCTGCAGCAGGAAGCCCATGGTGTCGCCCTCCACAAATTCCTCCAGCGTCAGGACCTTGCTTCCCTCTACCGCCACCTCGTACACGGTGGGCAGGTTGGGGCAGGTGTAGTCCAGCAGCTTTCGGTAGACTTCCGGATTGCCGGTGAAACGGCGCAGGATCAGACGCCTGCCGGTGGCGTTGTGCCGGATGAGCTGTACGCTGCCCCGGGGGCTTTCCTTTAAGATCTGGACCAGCTCATACTCTTCCTGAAGCGCATTTGACAGCCAGGTATAAATAGAAATCACCCCTGAAAAACCTTGTACACTATGCAGTGGGCATATTGTATCCAGGTACAAATTGTTGTAAATTTAGTATAAACGATTTCCATTTGAAAGTAAAGGGAGTGATAGGATTGGAAAATAAGACCACGGGCGATCTGAGCCATGATCTGATGAGCGAGGCCAACATTGACTCTTATCTCCACGACAATCAGCCGTTCTTTGCCAACCAGAGCGTTGCGGAGCTGCTGGCGGAGCTGTATGAAAAGAAGAGCTTTTCCAAGGCGGCCCTGGCCCGGAGGGCGGGGATGAGCGAGGTCTATCTCCACCAGGTATTTGCCGGCCGGCGCAATCCCTCCCGGGACCGGCTGCTCTGCCTGTGCGTGGGCCTGGAGACCACCCTGGAGGAGGCCCAGCGGCTGCTTAAGCAGGCCGGCTACGCCCCCCTCTATCCCCGGCTGAAGCGGGATGCCATCATCAGTTTCGGCATCGTACATCACATGGAGTTGGGAGAGATCAACGACAAGCTGTTTGCCGAAAATGAAAAGACCCTGTATTGATGCGGTCCACCAAATGAGAGGAGCAAAGCACATGAGATTCATTGGAAAAAAGATCTGCGCCGGGGCGCTGGCCCTGGCGCTGTCTGTGTCCCTGCTGCCCGGGGCGGCCCTGGCGGCGGAGAGCCTGGATAACTTTCAGAAGGTCAATACTTACACCGCCGGGACCTTTACCGATGTGGCCGCCGACAGCTGGTATGCTGGCAGCGTAAAGGACGCCTACGAGCTGGACCTGGTGAAGGGGAGCAGCGCCACCACCTTCTCTCCTACTCAGAACATCACCATCGGCTCCGCCCTGGCGCTGGCCTGCCGCCTGCACAGCATCTACCACACCGGCAAGGCCGACTTCCAGCAGGGGGAGCCCTGGTACCAGGTGTATGTGGACTACGCCATCTCAAACGATATCATCGCCAGTGACGAGTTTACCGATTATAACGCCACCGCCACCCGCCGCCAGTTCGCCGGCATCCTGGCTAAGTCTCTGCCCTCTGACGCGCTGAAGGTCATCAACCAGATTGAGCCGGGGGACATCCCCGATGTGGATATTGGCTCCTCCTACGGGGCGCTTATCTATTTCCTGTACGGGGCGGGCATCCTCACCGGCAGCGACAAGTACGGCACCTTCCAGCCGGAGACGCCCATTGACCGGGCATCGGTAGCCACCATCGTTTCCCGTATGGCTCTGCCTGGCCAGCGCAAGCAGCTGACCCTGGAGGAGAAGGAGCCGGAGCCCACCCCCGGCACCCCGACGCTCACCCCCGGACAGCTGAGCAGCCTGAAGAATGACATCGACAAAGCCGGTGAGGCCATTGCCGGCGGACAGAGATCGGCCAAGATCGTGGAGGACTCTTCCATGCCCAATCTGGTAGGTCCCACATCTACCCTTTTAATCATGACCAATGGTGTGACGGCTGTGGGGTTTTTGGATCTGGCCCGGGATGTGCTGAAGAATGTGGATGCCATTCCCATCTCCTATGACGGATACACCAGCCTTCAGGAGCTGATCAAAGTGACCCGGGATGACCTGTGGAATGAGTGCAGCGGGCACCAGAACAAGATCAACAAATATACCTGGAGTCTCTATTTTGATCAGGGCTGCGCGTCCATGGACAAAGCTGAGAGGCGGATCGCCGCCATACAGGAGATTGTTGCCACTCTGGGATGACAAGCCCGCAAGTCAATGACAAGGAGGAACTGAGATGAAACGCAAACTGCTGAGCCTGCTGATGGCCCTTGCCCTTATGGTGGGCCTGATGCCGGCGGCCCTGGCGGCAGACAACATGGACCACTTCAAAAAGGTCAATGACTATCCCGCCGGGAAATTTACCGACGTGGCTACTTCCAGCTGGTACGCCGAGAGCGTGCAGAAGGCCTACGAGCTGGACCTGGTGAAGGGAAGCAGCGGCAACACCTTCTCTCCCACCCAGAATCTGACCATCAGCTCCACCCTGGCTCTGGCCTGCCGCCTGCACAGCATCTACCACACCGGCAAGGCCGGCTTCCAGCAGGGTGAGCCCTGGTACCAGGTGTATGTGGATTACGCGGTGAAAAACGGCATCATCACCGCCGGCCAGTTCACCGACTACAACGCCAACGCCACCCGCCGCCAGTTCGCCGGTATCCTGGTGAAGGCCCTGCCCGCCGAGGAACTGAAGGCCATCAACACCATCGAGGACGGGGACATCCCCGACCTGGCCGCCGGGTCCGCCAACTATGAGGATATCTACACCCTTTACCGGGCGGGCATCCTCACCGGCAGCGACAAGTACGGCACCTTCCTGCCCGAGACCCCCATTGACCGTGCCTCGGTGGCCACCATCATCTCCCGTATGGCTCTGCCCGACCAGCGCCGCCAGGTGATTCTGGAGGAGAAGCCGGTGACCGTTACCGCCATCACCCTGGATAAGGCCACCCTGGCCATTCAGCAGGGCGAGAGCGGCAAGCTCACCGCCTCCGTCACCCCTGCCAACTCCACTGAGGCTCTGACCTGGACCAGCTCCAACAAGAGCGTGGCCACCGTGGCCGCCGACGGTACCGTCACCGCCGTGGCCCCCGGCACCGCTGTTATCACCGCCGCCGCCTCCAGCGGCGTCAAGGCCACCTGCACCGTCACCGTGTCCAAGCGGGCCCTGTCCACCCAGCCCCTCTATGAGGACTCCAACGTCAGCATCAAGTTCTCCAAGATCCAGAAGAGCAGATATGACGCCGGCGAGGCCGAGCTCTATCTGAATGTGACCAACAAGACGGGGAGCACCATCACCGTTCAGGCCGACGCGGTGAGCCTCAACGGCTACACCTTCAACGACCTGGTCATGAGCGACGACGTGTCGGCCAATTCCACCGGCACCGTCAAGGTCACCATCCAGAACTACGATTCCTCCCTGGTGAACCTGAACAGCGTCCAGACCGTGGGCGGACAGTTCCGGGTGATCCTGGGCGGCGTGGGCAGCGGCTCCAAAACCACCTATGCCCGCTTTGACGCCACCAACCTGTACACCGGCAAGACCGACGACACCATCCCTGCCGTCAGCGGCAAGGAGAAGCTGTACAGCGACGAAAATGTGGAATTCTACTACGGCAAGACCCAGAAATACCGCTACTCTGACGACGGCAGCGAGATCGAGGTCTACCTGCTGGTCCGCAACAAGACCGGCTTCACCGTGCTGATCCAGAACGACACCGTGGTCATCGACGGCAGAAGCTACAACCGCACCACCATGTCCCACCCCGTCCTGGCCCACTCCACCGGCTATGTGAAGGTCACCGTGAGAGAGTACAGCGGCCCCACTCCCTCCACTGTCACCACCGTGGGAGGCGACTTCCGCATCATTGACGATCTGGGCGACCGGGGCACCTACACCATTACTCTGGGCGGCAGCTCCAGCGGCGGTTGGGAAGGCGGCGGCAGCACCACCGATCCTGATCCCGGCATCGATCCTGATCCCGGAGACAGCGACGGCAAGATTACCTACACCGACGCCAAGAATCTGAACAAGTATGCCGACAGCGCCACCAAGGCCATTAACAACGGCCTGGATTGCCTCAACAACGCGCTGAAGACCAGAGTGCCCGCCCAGCAGGTGCTCTATCTGAAGCAGGCCATCTCCTACGGCCAGTCGGCCGCCCGCAGCATCAAGCAGGCGGTGGATCTGCTGGACAACCGGGTGGATCTGGAGCTGACCAACGGCAGCACCGAGCAGGAGTATGTCAGAGAGCTCTATGACCTTCTGTGTGAGCTGGATGACATCACCGTCACCGAGGATAACATTATGGAGGCCCATGAGGCCATCTCCGATATCCTGTGGAGCGCCAGCGCCAAGGCCCTGGGCTTCCAGAACCGTACCGTCAAGCTCATTGGCGCGTTTGCCTGATTTGCGATAATAAAGAAGCCCGGCTCCTTTTGGGAGCCGGGCTTCTTTGTGCTGTAGGGAATGTGTTGTATGGAATCAGATGGTGGCGCCGTAGTCCACCACCAGGGTCTCGCCGTTGATGGCCTTGGACTCGTCGCTGGCGAAGAAGAGGATGGCGTTGGCCTGATCCTCGGGCTGGGTGCGGGGCAGGGAGCCGTCAAAGTGCTTGCCGCACAGGTGGCAGAACTCGTTGTCGAAGGTGGCCAGATTGGCGGGATCAAAGATGTCGGTCTGGGTGGGGCCGGGGCAGACGGCGTTGACCCGGATGCCCTTGCCGGCGAACTGGATGGCCACGTTCTTGGTCATGCCGATGACGGCCATCTTGGCGGCGGTGTAGGACACACCGGCGTTGGAGCGGGTGGCTCCGATGGAGGAGATGTTGATGATGGAACCGGAACCGGCGGGAGCCATGTACCGCAGAGCCTCACGCATCATGTAGTACACAGAGGTCTGATCCACGGCGATGACCTTGTTCCACAGCTCCTCGCCGCAGTTGGTGATGGACATATTCTTGTCGTCAATACCGGCGTTGTTTACCAGGATATCCACCCGGCCGAAAGTCTCCACACAGGTCTCCACCAGCCGGCGGCAGTCGGCGGACACGCTGACGTCGGTGGGTACGGAGACGGCTTTCACCCCGTGGGCGGCGGCATACGCCTCCACTTCCTTCAGTTTATCCAGCCGGCGGGCAGCCAGAACCAGGTTGGCGCCCTCCCGGGCAAAGAGCGCTGCGGTAGCCTTGCCGATACCGGCGTTGGCGCCGGTGATAATAGCGACTTTTCCTTCCAGACGTTTCATGCTGATGTTCATCCTTCCTATGTTGTGGGCGGCCCTACCGCCGTTAATCAGAACAGACCTGAGTCATACAAAATAGGTATAGAGAAAGTCCCCTCTGTTCCGCTGTGATACCTTTAGTATAGCGGAACAGAGGGGACTTTCAAAATGCCCCTTGCGGCGCAGTATTATGCTCTTGAAGTTATACCTGCGGCAGTCATCCGAACCTTCTCCTGCACCAGCCAGTCGGTGGCAAACTGGATGAAGGCGTTGGCCGCATCAGTGAGGGGATAGCCTTTGTGGTAGGATACCCCCAGGCTGGCGGGGGGTATCCCTTCCTCCAGAGGAATGACTAGGATAGGGCTGTGGGGGAAGAGAGCCCGCAGCCGCAGCATCTGGGACACCGGCATCAGGGCCACCCCGGCTTTTTGCTCCAGCAGGCGGTAGACCAGGTTGGTGCTCTCCACCTCGTAGGCCAGGGTGGGCTCAAAGCCCCGGGCCCGGCAGGCGGAGCGGAGGGTCTTGGCGTCCAGCCGGGAGGCGTCGCAGATCAGAGGCTGACCGGCCAGGGCCTTCAGCTCCACCACGGTTTCCTTTGCCAGTGGGTGGTCCCGGTGGACGAACAGGCCGTAGTCCATCTCCCCCAGCAGGCGGAAGGTGAGCAGATTGTGGTTAAGGGGGTAGGGGGTAATGGCCAGGGTGAGGGTGCGCTCCACCAGCTGCTGGGCCAGCCGGGAGGCGTCCCCCTGGTACTGGCGGATGCCGATCTCCGGGTGGGCCCGGGAGAAGGGCTGGAGGATGTCGGGGAGAAAGCCGTCGATGGAGCAGCCCAGAGAGAGGATATTCTGGTTGTTTTCATATAACCGCTGTACCGTCTGGATGCAGGCGTTCAGCTCCCCGAAGGCGTTCTCCACCCCGGAGAGAAAGATCCGGCCATATTCGTTGAGCACCACCTTGCCCTTCCGGTGCTCAAAGAGGGGGACCCCCAGCTCCCCCTCCAGCCGGGCAATGGAGCGGCTCAGGTTGGGCTGGGTGACAAACAGCTCCCGGGCCGCCTGGGAGATATTTCCCGTGCGGGCCACGGTGCGGAAGTAGTTGAGTTGGGAAAACTCCATTGACTCACGCCCTTTCCCCCGTATTATACCGGATTCCGGCAAAAAAGGAAAGAAATCATCCCGGGCCGACCCGGTCACTCCGCTATTTACACCGACGGGTTTTGGGAGTACAATACACTTGTAGAAAATGCACAAGGAGGTGCCCCATGAAACTGACCTTTTTCGGCGCAGCCCGTGCCGTGACCGGCAGCTGCCACTGTGTGGAGTGCGGCGGGAAGAAGATTCTGGTGGACTGCGGCCTGCAGCAGGGCAGGGACGAGCGGGACAACCAGGAGCTGGACTTCAACGCCGGGTACATCGACGCGGTGGTGGTCACCCACGCCCACATCGACCACTCCGGCCGCATCCCCCTGCTGGTGAAGCAGGGCTTTGAAGGCAACATCTACTGCACCCGTCTCACGGGGCAGCTGCTGAGCATTATGCTGCGGGACTCGGCCCACATCCAGGAGAGCGACGCCCAGTGGCAGAACCAGAAGGGCAAGCGCGCCGGCGCCGAGCCGGTGGAGCCCCTGTATACCGTGGCCGATGCCGAGGCCGCTATCAAGCATATCGTCACCTGTGAGTACGGCACCCGCCTCCAGATCGAGGACGGGGTAAAGGTGCGCTTTGTGGACGCGGGCCATCTGCTGGGCTCGGCCAGTGTGGAGATGTGGCTCACCGAAGGGGAGGAGACCCGGAAGGTGGTATTCTCCGGCGATATCGGCAACCGGGACCAGCCCATCATCCGGGACCCGGAGTACATCCGGGAGGCAGACTATGTTTTGACGGAAAGTACTTACGGCGACCGGCTCCACGACATGAGCGAGAAGCCGGACTACACCGGCGACCTGGCCGCCATCATCGACGAGACCCTGGGCAAGGGAGGCAACGTGATCATCCCCTCCTTCGCCGTGGGCCGTACCCAGGAGCTTTTATACTTCATGCGGGAGATGAAAGAGCAGGGACTGGTAAAAAGCGTGCCCGACTTCCAGGTGGTGGTAGACTCCCCCCTGGCGGGCGAGGCCACCCGCATCTTCTCCGGCGATCTCCACGGCTATCTGGACGAAGAGGCCATCGCCGCCCTGAAGGGAGGGGCCCTGTTCCAGTTCCCCGGCCTCACCATCACCGAGTCCAGCGAGGAGTCCCGGGCCCTTAATGAGGACAAGACCCCCCGGGTTATCATCTCTGCCTCCGGTATGTGCGATGCCGGCCGGATCCGCCACCATCTGAAACATAACCTGTGGCGGCCCGAGTGTACCGTGGTCTTTGTGGGTTTCCAGGCCGAGGGCAGCCTGGGCCGGCGGCTCATCAACGGAGTCACGTCGGTGAAGCTCTTCGGTGAGGAGATCGCCGTCCGGGCCAAAATCGTCAACTTCCACGGCCTGTCCTCCCACGCCGACAGGGACGGCCTGCTGCGGTGGATTGAGAGCTATAACCCCAAGCCCCGGCAGGTCTTTGTGGTCCACGGCGACGCGGAGGTCACCGAGATCTACGCCAACACCCTGCGGCAGATGGGGCTGGCTGCTCACGCCCCCAACTATGAGGAGGTCTACGACCTGCTGTCCAACAAGATGCTGGCTCCTGGCCTGCCGCCGGAGCAGAAGCCCGCAGCCACCCCCGGCGCCTCTCCCGCCTACCAGCGGCTGGAGGAGGTGGGCCGCAAGCTGATGGAGGTCATCTCCCACAACAAGGGCGGCACCAACAAGGACCTGGGCAAGTTTGCCGACCAGCTGCGGGCCCTCATCGAGAAGTGGGACCGCTAAACGACAGAAACAAAGGCCGCCCGATTGGGCGGCCTTTGTTGTCAGGCTGGGATGGTCCCGTAGCCGAATTTGGCCCGGTAGTGCCACAGAAAGCTGATAGACAGCAGGCAGGAGACAGCCTCTGCCACCGGAACCGCGATCCATACGCCGGTGACTCCCAGCACCCGGGGCAGCAGGAGCAGCCCGGCCATGAGGAAGCCGAAGGTGCGGGCGAAGGAGACAATGGCGGAGGTCCGCCCGTCGGACAGAGCGGTGAAGAGGGCGGAGGCGAAGATGTTTACCCCGGCGAAGAGGAAGGAGGGGGCAAAGAGGTGGAAACCCTCCAGGGCCAGGGCATTGACCTGGGTACCGGCAGGGGAGAACACCCCCACGATGACCGGGGCCAGCAGCAGGGCGGCGGCCAGGATGCCCACGGCGGTGCACAGGATGAACCGGGAACAGTGGCGGAAGGTGGAGCGCAGCCGGTCATACCGCTCCGCACCCTGGTTGAAGCTGAACACCGGGGCTACGCCCATGGAGAAGCCCAGGAACAGGGCCACCAGCAGGAACTGGGCGTAGAGCACGATGGTGATGGCGGATACGCCGGGCTCTCCCAGCAGTTCCATCATGATGGCGTTGAAGAAAAAGGTGGTGACGGCGGTGGACAGGTTGGTCACCATCTCGGAAGAGCCGTTAAAGCAGGCCTTGCCCAGCAGCCGCCAGTTGGGCCGGGGGCGGGAGAAGCGCAGCCCCTCCTTCCGGGTGAGGAAGAAGAGCACGCCGCACACCGCCGGAATGCAGTAGCCGGTGACGGTGGCCACGGCGGCCCCGGCGATGCCCATGCCCAGAGGCCCCATGTACAGCCAGTCCAGCACGCCGTTGGTGACGCCGGCGGCGATGGTGAGCCACAGCCCCAGGCCGGGCTTGCCTGCCGCCACAAAAAAGCTCTCAAAGAGCAGTTGGAGCATGGCCATGGGGGCAAACATCAGCAGAATCCGCAGATAGCAGGCGGCGTCCGCCAGCAGCAGATCGCTGGCCCCCAGCAGCCGGGCCAGAGGCTCCGCCCCAAAAACGGCCAGCAGGGCGAATATCACTCCGGCGCATACCGCCGCCAGGGTCAGAAAACCAAAGGTGCGGCGGGCGCCTTCCAGGTCCCCCGCGCCCATCCGGTGGGATACCACGGCGCTGCCGCCGGTACCCAGCATAATACCCACCGCCAGCACAATGCTGACAGCGGGATAGGCGATGTTGATGGCGGCCAGGGCGTTCTCTCCCACCAGCCGGGAGGTGAGCACCCCGTCCACAATGGTGTACAGGGAGGTCACCAGCATCATGATGGTGGTGGGCAGGGCAAAGCGGAGCAGTCCGCCCAGGGTAAAGTCCTGATCCAACCGGTTTTTCATGGCGTGTTCCCTCCATTTCCAGTAAGCGTTTACAAGCAGTACAAATCATGATAAGCTATCGGGTAACCCGATAGTCAAGAGGGAGGTTTGCGCCATGGATCAAACAGAGATGCGCTTTACCACCGGGGAATTTGCGGCCCTGTGCGGCGTCACCAAGCACACCCTGTTTCACTACGATGAGACCGGCATCTTCTCTCCCGCCATCCGGGGGGAGAACGGTTACCGCTACTATGCTCCCGCGCAGATCGAGGTGTTCCAGGTCATTTCCGTCCTCAAGGAGCTGGGAATGCCCCTGTCCGACATCAAGGCCTACCTGGACCGGCGCAGCCCGGAGACCCTGCTGGAGCTGCTGGAGGAGGAAGAGGAAGCCCTGACCGGGAAGATGTCCCGGCTGCGGCGGCTGCGGACCCTCATCCGCCGGAAGGCGGAGCTGACCCGGCAGGCTCTGGCCGTCCAGCCCGGCGAGGTAAGGTTGGAGGAGTGGCCCCAGCGGTGGTATGTGGCCACCGCCGCCCCCGGCCTCACCGACGCGGGCAAATATGCCCGTATTCTGGCCCGCCACCTGGAATACTGCGAGGCCCATCAGGTGGCCAGCCCCTACGCCCTGGGGGCCATCCTGCCGGTGGAGGCCGCCCGGCGGGGGAACTGGGAGGGCTATACCTACTGCTACACCCAGGTGGACAAGCCCATCCGGGGGGTGCGGCTGCTCACCGCCCCGGCGGGACGCTATTTGACCTACTTCCACGCCGGCAGCTTCGACACCGTGCGGGAGGGCTACCAGCGGCTGCTGGACTGGGCCGACGCCCAAGGCCTGACTTTGGGAGAACTGTTCTGGGAGGATGTGCTGCTGGACGAGCTGGCAGGCAAGGGGTACGACCAGTACCTGCTGCGGCTGTCGGTGTTTGTTGAGCAGACCGGGGGAGGAAGGGCTCAGGAACCGCTCTGATCTCCGTGCCCCAGGGCGGCGTTCAGCTTTTTGACGCTGCGCAGGGCCAGAAGGTACCGAATGATCCAGATCAGGAAAAAAATCACCGTAAAAATGACCAGATAGGCCAGTATGCCCGCCGCACTGCGCTCTATCCAGTGACAGACGTAAGCGGTGGGGATCAGCAGGGCGGCCCCCAGCAGGAAATAGACGGCAGTCTGCCGGGCCAGACTCCACCGCTCCAGCTCCCACAGCACGGAGCCGGCGGCAAAACCGAAGCCCACCAGACCGCACAGGGCGGTCTGGAGCAGGACCGCCTGGGCCTCACTCCCCACCTGGGCCGCGAAGGCGGGCATACAGGGATAAAAGGCGCCGGTTCCCCAAAACAGGGAGGAAAAAACGGTGATGAGATGCCCGATGGCAATACCCAGAGGAATGCCCAGCAGCCCCCGCAAAAGCAACTCTTTTTTCATACGGTTCACCTCACAGACCAAGTTGTTTTTTCAGCTTTGATACATATCGCCGGGAGACATAGGTGACCGTGCCGTCGGACAGCTTTACCCGAATGGTGCCGGTCAGGCTCAGATCAAAGCTCTGCACTTTTTTCAGATGGATGAGTTCCGAGTTGGAAATGCGTACAAAGAGATGGGGGTCCAGCCGCGCCTCCGCCTCGTACAGCCGCAGACGGAGGGTGTATTCCCCCCGCTCGGTGGCGGCCAGCACCTTCCCGGCGCTGGCGTACACCCGGATCAGCTCCGCCGGGTCCAGGAGCCGGACGGTCCCGCCCTGATAACCGGTGATCGGAGGGGCGTCGGCGTGGGAGAGGAACTCCACCGCCTGCCGAACCTCGTCGGTGAGAGCGGCGGTGAGGATTACCGCCTTGGGCCGGGTATAGGTCTCGTCGATGTTCACTTCCACTTGCATATCGGTCACCTCTTCCTGTGGTGATGCCATTATAAAGAGCGGACAGGCAGTACGCAACGTATTTTTTACAGATGGTCGCTGTGGCTCCACAGGTGGCTGCCTGCGCGGAAAAAATGGGGGATTTTAGAACAAATGTTTGCAATGCTGGAGGAAGTATGGTATACTGAAACCGGACGAACTTGACAAAGGAGGGTCTGCCATGAAGGCGCTTTCACCCAAACAGCAGCAGATCTACGATTATATCATTTCTTTCTCGGCGGAACACGGCTATCCCCCCTCCGTCCGGGAGATCGGGGCCTATGTGGGGCTGAAATCCCCCTCCACCGTCCACTTCCACCTGAAGGGGCTGGAGTCGGCGGGCCTCATCACCAAGGCGGAGGGTAAGACCCGCTCCATCACCGTGGCCCAGCCGGAGACCCCGGCCGTCCCGGAGGATAAGGTGCCGGTAGTGGGCAGCGTGGCCGCCGGGTCGCCCATCCTGGCCCAGGAGTGCATCGAGGACTATCTGACGTTTGACACCGGCGGGCGGCCCGGGGAGTATTTTGCCCTGAAGGTGCGGGGGGAGTCCATGAAGTATGCCGGTATCCTGCCCGGGGACCTGGTGATTGTCCACCAGCAGGCCGATGCCCACAGCGGGGAGATCGTGGTGGCCCTCTTTGAGGACGAGGCTACGGTGAAGACCCTCCGCCGGAAGGACGGCCATGTGTGGCTCATGCCCGAGAACCCGGACTACGAGCCCATCGACGGCGAAGGATGCGCCATCCTGGGCAAGGTCACCGCCGTGGTGCGGCGGTACTGAGATGAACCGGGTGGTCTTTGATACCCCCGTGGGGCCCATGGCCCTGGAGGAGGAGGGGGGCGGGCTTACCGCCCTGTATTTGCCCAATTCCCCCATGTCTCCGGTGGGGGAGGAGACGCCCCTGCTCTCCCGAGGTAAGGAGGAGCTGCTGGCCTATCTGGCGGGGGAGCGGCGGGACTTCGATCTGCCCCTTGCCCTCCGGGGTACTCCCTTTCAGCGCAAGGTGTGGTCCGCTCTGGCGGAGATCCCCTACGGGCAGACCATTACTTACGGAGAGCTGGCCCGCCGGGTGGGCTGTCCCAAGGGGAGCCGGGCGGTGGGCCAGGCCAACCACCGCAATCCCCTGCCCATCCTTTTGCCCTGCCACCGGGTGGTGGGGGCCAACGGGACCCTTACCGGCTACGGGGGTGGGCTGGAATTGAAGGAATGGCTGCTGCGGCTGGAGGGAATCTTATGAAAAAACTGTTTTCTGCCGCCGATGCTTATATCGCCAAAATGAACTGGAAGGACCTGGCCCTGGTGAAGCTGTACCTGTGCGCCGCCGGGGTCATGCTGGGCCTGGCCGCTCCCAAAAAGCTGCGGAAATGGGCGGCTCTTGGGGCGGTGGTGGTCTTTGTGGCCACCTATCTGCCCATTATGCTGAAATTCCTCCCCCATCTGGAGGGTGAGATGCGAAAGGAATAAAGGAGCGTGTCTATGGGAAAGGATAAGCGCTTTCAGGTGATCTACACCCAGGGTGTGGCCGATGCCACCCGGGTTCTGCTGGATACCAAGACCGGTATGCTCTACCTGGAGATGCACGACGGATATGCCGGCGGTATCACCCCGCTGCTGGACAGCGACGGAAAACCCATGAAATGGAGGGCGGAGGACTGGGAATGAAGCTGATCACCTGGAACGTCAACGGCCTGCGGGCCTGCCTGGGCAAGGGCTTTCTGGACTTCTTCAAGGAGATGGACGCTGACGCCGTCTGCCTCCAGGAGACCAAGCTCCAGCCCCACCAGATCGAGCTGGACCTGCCGGGCTACCACATCTACTGGAACAGCGCCGAGAAGAAAGGCTACTCCGGCACCGCCCTCATCACCAAAACCGAGCCTCTGGCCGTGACCTACGGCCTGGGCATCCCGGAGCACGACACCGAGGGCCGGGTGATCACGGCGGAGTATGAGGACTTCTATCTGGTGTGCTGTTACACCCCCAACGCCAAGGAGGGGCTGGCCCGCATCGACTACCGGATGCAGTGGGAGGACGACTTCCGCGCCTACCTGATAGCTCTGGACCAGAAAAAGCCAGTGGTGCTGTGCGGCGACCTCAACGTGGCCCATGAGGAGATCGACCTGAAGAACCCCAAGACCAACCGGGGCAACGCAGGCTTCTCCGACCAGGAGCGGGGCAAGATGACTACCCTGCTCCAGAGCGGTTTTGCCGACAGCTTCCGGGCCCTCTATCCGGACAAGACCGGGGCCTATACCTGGTGGAGCTACCGCTTCAACGCCCGGAAGAACAACGCCGGGTGGCGCATCGACTACTTCATCGTGTCGGAGCGTCTGCTGCCCCGGGTGAAGGACCAGATCATCCATGCCGACGTCACCGGCAGCGACCACTGCCCGGTGGAGCTGGATCTGGAATAAGACAAAAAACAGGACTGCCGCACAGTTTGCGGCAGTCCTGTTTATTTATTTCCCTTCCCGGGTCAGCAGGCTCTGCTTCAGATCCCACAGCTTCTGGGACAGGTCCACATAGTAGTTGTGGGGATTCTCAAACCGCTTTACCTCGTCCCACAGCAGGTCGATCTGCCCAGCGCACCAGGCCCGCATCTCGGCGATGGGAGGGGAGTCGTACACCCGCTTGCCGCCCTGGAACACCGGCACCAGCAGCTCCCTGGCGGTAAAGTTGGTGAACACGCTGCGCTTCCAGGTGGCGTCCGGGTCGAAGAGCTCCAGAGGCTTGCTCTCGTCCACCGTCTCGTCCCACAGTGTGATAAGATCGGCAAAGGCCTTCCCCGTCTCGTTGTCAAAGAGGCGGTACACCTTCTTGAAGCCGGGGTTGGTGATCTTGTCCGGGTTGGCGCTGATCTTGATCTTGGGGACGATGTTCCCCTCCTTGTCCTCAATGGCGGCCAGCTTGTACACACCGCCGAACACCGGCTCGCTCTTGGAGGTGATGAGCCGTTCGCCCACGCCGAAGGAGTCGATCTGGGCCCCCTGGAGCAGCAGGTCCCGGATGATATACTCGTCCAGGGAGTTGGAGGCCACGATCTTGCACTCGGTGAGCCCCGCCGCGTCCAGCATCCGCCGGGCCTTCCGGGACAGATAGGTCAAATCGCCCGAGTCCAGCCGGATGGCGCAGTTGGTGATGCCCTGGGGGAGCAGCACTTCCTTGAAGGCGCGGATGGCGTTGGGCACGCCGGACTTCAGCACGTTGTAGGTGTCCACCAGCAGGGTGGCGGAGTGGGGGTAGAGCTGGCAGTAGGTCTTAAAGGCGGTATACTCGTCGGGGAACATCTGGACCCAGGAGTGGGCCATGGTGCCGCCAGCGGGGGAGCCGTACACCTCGTCGGCCAGGGTGCAGGCGGTGCCTGCGCAGCCGGCGATATAGGAGGCCCGGGCGCCCAGAATGGCGGCGTCGGGACCCTGGGCTCGGCGGGAGCCGAACTCGCTCACCGGCCGCCCGTCCGCCGCCCGCACAATGCGGTTGGTCTTGGTGGCGATGAGGGACTGGTGGTTCAGGGTGAGCAGCAGGAAGGTCTCAATAAACTGAGCCTCAATGGCGGGGGCCCGGACGGTGAGGAAGGGCTCCCGGGGGAAGATGGGGGTGCCCTCGGGCACCGCCCAGATGTCGCCGGTGAACTTGAAGTTCTTCAGATACTCCAAAAAGCCCTCGCAGAAGCAGCCCTTGCCCCGCAGGTAGGCAATGTCCTCCTCATCGAAGTGGAGCCGCTCCACATAGTCGATGACCTGCTCCAGCCCGGCGGCAATGGCGAAGCCGCCCCCGTCGGGTACGTTGCGGAAAAAGACGTCGAAATAGCAGATCTGCTCGGTGTAGCCCGGCGTCTGGAAATAGCCGTTGCCCATGGTGAGCTCGTAAAAGTCACAGAGCAGGGTGTAATTCATGTGTTGCTTCATGGCGTTCAAACCTCCCGGTTTATGGCTCACCATGGGGCCCCGCAAGGCGGGGCGCCGCGGTAAGCGGCGCAGGGCGGCGGAATTCAGTTTCGCCGCCCGCATATTAAATGGGATTGGGACCCCAGGTGAATGGGACATTCACCTGGGAGAGAGCTCGTAGAAATCACAGAGCAGGGTGTAGTTCATATGTTCCTTCATGGTGTTGTAACCTCCCGGTTGATGACCGTGATCTGCAGGGCCTCCATCAGGTCCAGCACGTTGTGGTGGAGGACGGGGTCGGGACCGGCAGTGCAGGCGGCGTCCACCACCAGCTCCGCCTCGGGCAGGGCGGCCTTGGCCATAATGGCGTTGGACAGCACGCACAGGTAGGACACCAGCCCCACCAGCTCAATGCGGTCATACCCCTGGCTTTTGAGCCAGTTGCCCAGCCACAGGGAGGGGAAGGCGGGCTTGCATACCACCATGTCCCGGCTCCTGTCTATGGCCTGTCCGGTTTTGCCGTAGAGCTGCCAGCCCTCCGAATTCATCAGACAGTGGGGCACCGGCAGCTTCCGCCCCTCCTGGGTGTCCAGGTAGTTTTCCTGGTGGGTGTCCAGGGTAAAGGCCACGTCGTCACCGGCGGCGTAATAGGCGGCAATTTTCTGCGCAATGGGGCCGTCCAGGGTTTCCGCCCCGGCAAAGCCCAGGGCGCCGTCCACAAAGTCCTTCTGGTAGTCCACCACCAGCAGCAGTTTTTTCATGGCTGTTCCTCCTGATGCAGATCCTTCTCAAAGCAGGGGTAGGTGAGGGGTCGGCCGTGAAGGTGGATCTCCCCCACCTTGGAAAAGCCCATCTTGCGGATCAGAGCCTGCATCCGGTCATTGAGGGAATAGGTGTCGATGCGCATGGCGGCAATGCCCCGGCGGCGGGCTTCCTCCTCGGCAAAGGCGAAGAGGGCGGAGCCCACCCCATGACGCTGGAAGGTAGGATCAATGGCCATGCGGTGGATCACCACGGCGGGGCGGCTGGTGGTCCAGGGCAGGGGATCGTACTCGGGAGATTCGCTGGTGTTGACGCAGGCCACACCGGCCAACTTGCCGCCGAGGAAGGCGGCGTAGAGCTCCCCCCGGTTCATGTCCCCGGCGTAGAAGTCCCGGGTGGGGTAGTCCTCCCCCCACTGGGGGTTGCCCAGCTGGTTCATGTGGGCCACCGCCCGGCCCACCATGGCCCAGATCTCCTCCAGTTCCTCCCGGCGGGCGGGACGGATGGTCACCTCCCCGGTCATTCGGCCACGGGGGTGGGGCCCATGGCCTCGTGGAGGGTGTTGGTCACCGCGCCCCGGAAGAGGCAGACGGCAAAGCGGTGCATTTTCTCCAGCTTCTCAGGCACGGCGTCGGCATTGACCTGACCGGCGGCGGAGAAGTCCCCGTCCAGAATAAACCGGGTCTCCTTGGGCTGGTTGGCGTTCTGGGGATTGTTGGCCCCCACCAGGCCGGGACCGGCATGGAGCTTCATGCGGTAGCCACCCACCAGGGGGGTCTCCACATCCAGGGCGCACTTGACGATCTCGCTCTCCTCCACGTCGGGCTCGCCCAGGATGCCCAGATACTGGCTCTGGATCAGATCGTCCCACAGCTGGTCCTCCAGGCCCAGGGCCTTCCGGGACACCGCGTTGACGTACCGCAGGCCGATGCGCTCAAAGTAGGCGGGCTGATAGATCTGGATGAACTGGGCCAGAGCCTGGTCCAGCCGGATGGCAAAGTCCTCCCACCGCTGATAGGACAGGGTGGACAGGGCGATAAAGTTCTGGGTCAGGTTGATCTTCCAACGGCCGTCCTCCGAGATGAAGTGGTAGTTGGTGATGGGCTTCTGGGGCTCCAGGGCGGTGGCGTTGCCCTTCTTCACCACCTTGGGGGGCAGCTGCTCCTGCCGGGTCATATACTTGGGGAAGTCCTTCCGGATGGCCTCCTGGAAGGCGGCGGGCTCATTGGCACCGATGGACAGAATGGTGGGGAAGCGAAGCTGACAGATGACCTCCACCAGAGGGGAACGGACATAATGGAACCGCTCATATGGGGCAAACAGCATAGTGGCTGCTCCTTCCTATTCTAAAGTCTCTCCTATTTTATCCCCGAACCGGCCATATGTCAAACATCGCAGCCTTGCATTGGAGGAAAAGGGCCGGTATAATGCAGGTAGCAACACAAGGAGGCGTATGTGATGGAACTGGAACTGAAACGGGGCGGGCGGACCGCAAGGGTGGCCACTCACGGCGGCGAGCTGGTGTCCTATCGGGACGAGAACGGCCTGGAATATATCTGGACGGGAGATCCGGCCTACTGGCCGGGGCGCAATCCCCTGCTGTTCCCCATTGTGGGCGGCCTGAAGGACGGCAAGGTCCACATTGAGGGCAAGGAGGTCTCCATGAACCGGCACGGCTTTGCCCGCACCAGCGAGTTTGCGGTGGCCGGGCAGGGGGAGGACTGGGCGGAGCTGGAGCTGCGGGAGAGCGGCGACACTCTGGCGGTCTATCCCTATCCCTTCCGGCTGGTGGTGCGCCAGCAGCTCACCGACACCGGCTTTACCACCTCTGTGACGGTGACCAACACCGGGGACAAGCCCATGCCCTTCTGCCTGGGGGCCCACACCGGCTTCCGCTGCCCCCTGGAGGAGGGGGAGGCCTTTACCGACTACGAGGTGCGCTTTGAGCAGAAAGAGACCTGTCCCACCCTGGTGCCCGACGCCAACGGGGTGGACCTGAACCGCACCCGGCCCTGTCTGGAGGACACCGACGTGCTCCCCCTGGACTACAAATACTTTGACGAGATGGATACCCTGATTTTCCGGGGCCTCAAGTCCCGGCAGGTGGAGCTGCACAGCAAAAAGTCCGGCAAGGGCGTGCGGGTGCGCTTCCACGACTTCCCGCTGCTGGCTCTGTGGTCCATGCCGGGCAAGGCGGCGCCCTATGTGTGCATCGAGCCCTGGCACGGAATGTCCGCCGAGGCGGGGGAGGGCCCGGAGCTGGCCGACAAGGCCTACTGCATCACCCTGGCCCCCGGCGAGAGCCGTACCCTGGGCTATCAGGTGGATACCCTGTAAGCCTGCCTGACGGAAAGGAGTTTCTGCACCATGTTTTGTAAATACTGCGGAGCGGAGCTGTCGGATACCGCCGCCTTTTGCTACAAGTGCGGCAAGCCCACCACCAAGCCCGAGAGCCGTCCGCCCCGGCTCAGACCCCAGGCTCCGGCGGAGCCGCCCCGGCAGGAACCGCCCAAATACGAGCAGCCCAAGTATGAGCAGCCCGGGTATGAGCCGCCCCGCCGGAAGGGGGGCTACATTGCCCTGGCGGTGATTCTGTGCGTGCTGGTGATCGGCGCGATTGTGGTCCTGGTGATGGCTATGGGCATTCTGAAGCCCACTTCTTCCGATGCTGAGGCCAGCCCCAGCCCCACCGACGTCATGGAGACGCAGCCCCTTGAGAGTGAGCCGCCGGAGGAGGACGGCAAGCCCACCCAGACCCCCGATCAGGAGCAGAGCAGCTATCCCATTCAGCTGGATATGGACCAACTGCTCACTAGCCGGATCAATGGAACCACCTTCCGGGAGGCCTGGGAGCAGGGCTGGCTGGATGAGTGGATGAACCTCTATGTCAACGGCAGCTCCGACGGATCTTCCCCCTATGAGGCCTACTGGTACGACGACGGCCTGCGGGAGTGGACCTACTACGGCATCACCTACAGCCAGGCCGCATCGGCGGGCTGGGGCGACATCTGGCTGGAGCTGCTGGGCAGCCGGGACGACGACGATCCGGACACCATGGACGGCGACTATCTGCTGCCCACCGACAGCCAGTACATCGATAAGAGCGATCTGGCCCCCTTCACCAAGGAGGAGGTAAGCCTGATCCGCAACGAGATCTATGCCCGGTATGGCTATCAGTTCTCCAGCCAGGAGATCCAGGACTATTTTGACCGCCAGAACTGGTACACCCCGGTGGAGGGGCTCAACGCCTCCACCTTTGACACCAGCGTATTCAATGCCTACGAGCAGGCCAACCTGGAGACCATCCTGGCCTACGAGCGGGAGATGGGGTGGCGGCAGTGAGACGACTGTGCTGCCTGGCGCTGATGGCGGCGCTGCTGTGTACCGGCTGCGCCGGACAGAGTGGGGAACAGGCCGCCGCCATCAGCGCCAGGCAGCACAGTCGTCTCACTGCCGCCACCCCATCTCCCGCTCGTAGGCCAGGATGGTCTCCAGGTTGG